>CAXAYM010000023.1:0-13239 GCA_963973175.1 uncultured Arenimonas sp. | reverse complement strand
GGTTGCCGACCTTGAGTCCAGCCTCTTCGACCATCCCCGCGGCGAAGAGGATGATGTCGCCGTGGCGGTGCACCTGCTGCTTCACCGTCTTCCCGAAGGCCTGGCGGCCGACGACCAGGCCGGCCTGCCGATGAACCTGCTGGCCCGGTACGGCCTCACGGCCAGCCAGGTCGCGGCCGGGCAGGGCGAGCCGCTGCTGCGCGACTGGGGCGCCGAGCTGCTGGCCGCGCTGCCGGCACCCTCCAGTCATCCGGGCTTGTATCGACGCCTGCGCGCCGGCTTTGATCGCGCCCGGCTGTCGCGCCTGGCCGCCGGCCGCGGCTTCGATCCCCCCGGACCCTTCGCCACGCTGCTGCGCGCCTGGCGCCTGGCCCGACGCGCCTGAGATGCAACGTTGCGTCTCCAGCCTGCGACGGGCGCCACGGCTTGACGTAGCCTGCACTGCCCCCCACCTAGCTTGTCTGCGACACCGATAAGGAGAGCCACCTTGGCCCCCAGCAACCTCGAGAACACCGCCCGCGTTCTGCCCGACGTGGCCAACCAACCCCGCGTCGCCCTCGCCGGCGCGCTGGACTGGGTGGGTATGGGCGAGATCGAGATGCCGGTCAGCCTGGCCGGCGAGAACGGGCGCCAGGCCACCGCGGCGGCGCGCGTGAATGCCTTCGTCAACCTGGCCCAGCCCGATGTGCGCGGCATCCACATGTCGCGGCTCTACCTGCACGTGGACAAGATGCTTTCCAGCGAAGCGGCGACGCCGGCCTCGCTGCGCCGACTGCTGAAGGATTTCCTCGATTCGCATGCGGGCCTGTCCGACCGGGCGATGGTCAGCCTGCGCTTCGAGCACATGGTCCGCCGCCAGGCGCTGGCCAGCGACAACAGCGGCTGGAAGGCCTATCCGGTGACGATCACCGCGGTGATGGATCGTGGCCACTTCGCGCTGGAGCTGGGTCTGTCCGTAGCCTATTCCAGCACCTGCCCGTGTTCGGCCGCGCTGGCGCGCCAGCTGATCCAGGAACAGTTCGAAGCCGATTTCAGCGCCGGCAAGCCGCTCGACCGCGAGGCCGTGCTGGCCTGGCTGGGCACCGAGCAGGGCATCCGCGCGACGCCGCACAGCCAGCGCAGCCACGCCGAGGTGAAGCTGCGCCTGGTGCCCTCGTTCCAGGATTTCCCGATCATCGAGGTGATTGACCGCATCGAGTCGGCGCTCAAGACGCCGGTGCAGACGGCGGTCAAGCGGGTGGACGAGCAGGCCTTCGCACTGCTCAACGGCCAGAACCTGATGTTCTGCGAGGACGCGGCGCGCCGGATCAAGTCGGCGCTGCAGGACGACGAGCGCATCAGCGACTTCTGGCTGCGCGCCTCGCACCTGGAAAGCCTGCATCCGCACGACGCCGTCGCCGTGGCCACCAAGGGCGTGGCCGGCGGCTATTCCGCCCTGCCCGAGGGCCTGGCGCCGCGCTGAGGCGGCGCCCGCCGGCCTCGCCGGCTAACCGCAATCCAGGCCGGTCGTGCGGCCCAGGCGCTCAAGGTTGAGCACCTGCACGCCGTCGTTGCCATCGAGTTCGGCGACGGCGGTGTCGCAGTTGACGAAGGTGATCCGTGCCTCGCCCCAGGTCGGGCGCTGGATGGCGCCCGGGTCCAGCCCGTTGAAGCGCCCGCCGAGGGTTTCGTACATCTCGAAGACCACTTCCTGGTTGAAGTCCCAGGCCCCGTCGCGCTGGCCGACCAGGAAGAAGTTGCTGCCGTCGTCATGGTGGCCGTAGAAGAACACCAGCGCGGTGTTGCCGTTGATCCACTGCAGCTCGAAGCCCTGGCCCGAAGTCGCCGGCTCGTACCAGGCGCCGATCAGCCCGCGCATGTCGGCGATGGCCTGGGTGGTGTTGCCGACCCGGAAGTCCTGGCGTTTGGTCTTGCCCTCGAACGTGGCCTCGAAGGTCCACAGGCCGTGCGGCGCGTCCCCGGGTATCACGTTGTTCCAGTACCAGTAGCTGCCGTTGTAGAACGCCGGCGCGCCGGCATCGGCGGAGTCGAAGTTCCAGGCCTGGAACACGCTGCGGTCGGGACGCAACACGCGCAGCTGGGTCACCTGGCCCCGCCCCTGGTCGCGGTAGGCGGCCATCAGCGTGATCGGCTCGCCGGGCTGGAAGTGGTCCTTGAATCGCGGAGTGTCCGTGCCGGGCTGGGTGCTTGAACCCGCCGGGCAGCTGGCCAGCACCGGCGCCGCGCTGTGCGTGGACACCTGGTTGAGGCTGGAGTCGCGGTAGGGCCGCTGGCTGGCCCAGGCGCTGGGCGAGGCGTTGCAGGCCCCGTTGTGGGGCTCGATGACGGCGGCGCCGGCGGTTTCGTTGGCGCGCAGCTCCAGGTGCAGGTGCGGTCCGGTCGAGATGCCGGAACTGCCGACCTTGCCGAGCACTTCACCCACGGCGATGGCCGAGCCGATCGGGCGGGTGGTCACGGAGCCCTGCTTGAGGTGCAGGTAGCGCGCGACGGTGCCGTCACCGTGCCGGACGACCACGTAGTTGGGCGTATCGGGCGCGTCGAACGAGCAGGAGCGGTCGTTGTTGCCGTCGCCGCGGGCGACCAGCGTGCCAGGGGCGACCGCCAGCACGTCGACGACGCCCTGGTCCATCAGGTACCAGCCGAAGGGCCAGGTGAAGTAGTCGATGCCGCGGTGGTTATAGCCGCTGGCGGTGTCATAGCTGCGGGTGCCGCAAGTGTAGTCGCGCAGCTGGTTAGGGAAGGCGGCGTTGAGGTCGACGAAGTTGGAGATGCCGTGCAGGTCGGTGCCCGCGCCCTCGACAGGGCCCAGCGGCCAGCCCAGGCCCGACACCTTGGGGGTGCCCGCCGGCAGGCGCCCCTGTTTTTGCAGCATGGCCATGTTCGCCTGCACTTCCTCGGCCAGGCGCCGGTCCAGGGCCGGCGAAACGTGGTCGGCGTGCTCGAGGCCCTGAACGCCGTGGCCGCCGTCGGGCCGGATGGCGTGCGCAGGCAGCGCCAGCCCCAGGGCCAGGGCAAGGCCCAGTCCGGTGCGCAGGGCAATGGTCGCGAAAGCAGGATCCATGTCACTTCCCCTTGGGTCGGCCTGCGCAGGATAACCGCGGCGGCGCCGCTTTCCGAGCCTGCGTCGGGTCAGGGCGAGGCCGCGGCCGCGGCCGGCCATTTCTCCAGCACGGCGCGGGGGTCCACGCGCACGCCGAACCAGTTCATGCCCCAGTGCATGTGTGGCCCGGTGGCGCGGCCGGTGGCGCCGACCTGGCCGATCACCTGGCCGGCCTCGACCCGGTCACCGACCGAGACCCCGAGTTGGCTCAGGTGCAGGAAATTGGAGCTGACCCCGTGGCCGTGGTCGAGCAGGACCGTGCCACCGGTCAGGTACAGGCCGGGATCGGCGAAAGTCACCACGCCTGCGGCAGGCGCGCGGATGGGCGTGCCGGTCGGGGCGGCGACGTCCAGGCCCGAATGCGGCGAGCGAGGCGTGCCGTTGTAGATGCGCTGGCTTCCGTACACACCGCTGATCCGCCCCTGCAGCGGCCAGCGGAAACCCGCCGCGAAATCGCTGCGGTCGTCATCGCGTTCGCGGGCAGCCACGACCTTCGCCTGTTCGCGGGCGATGCGGGCGGCGATGGCGGGATCGGGCGTGACCGTCTGCTGCGGCACGCCGTCGACGCGCTCGACCTGCCACTCGCGGACGGCGACCGGTCGTTGAACGGTTTCCAACCGCCCGTCGGGCAGCTTGACGAGCAGGCTTACCGGGCCCGTCTCGTCGCGGCCCAGCCCGAAGACGAAATGGCCCTGCGGGTCCACGCGCAGGCTGCGGTCGCCGTAAACCACCTCACTGCCGGGGAGGGTCCGGCCAAGGACCAGGTCGCCCTGGGCCAGGTCGGCGGGCAGCTGCACGGTGTCGCCGGTCGAGGCGGCGGCCAGCATGGGCAGCAGCAGGTTCCAGATCATCATTCGGGGCTCTTTTGCTTCCAGGTGTCGGGAACGGGGTCCAGCCCGCCGGGGTGCAGGGGGTGGCATTTGCCGATGCGTTTGGCGCCCAGCCAGCTCCCGCGCAGCACGCCGAAGCGTTCGATCGCCTCCATCGTGTAGCTCGAGCAGCTGGGGTAGAAGCGGCAGCGCTGGCCGAGCAGGGGGCTGATGGCCACCTTGTAGCCGCGCAGCAGGAGGAGGACGGGTTTTTTCACTGATTGCGCCGGCGGTGCCGTCGGCATAAGGTTGCCGCTGGAGAAGGACTAGGCTATAACACGCCGCCTTCGAGCCTCAAGGAAAGAGAGGAATCGCCCTAGTGGCCGCAAAGAAAACCACCAAGAAGGCCGGCAAGCCGGCCGCCAAGAAGCCCGCCAAGGCGGCCAAATCCGCAAAGCCCGCCAAGAAGCCGGCGGCAAAGGCCAAAGCGCCTGCGAAACCCGCCAAAAAGGCCGCCAAGCCCGCTGCGAAGCCGGTGAAGAAGGCGGCTGCCAAGGCCAAACCGGTCAAGAAGGCGGCTGCGAAGGTGGCCAAGAAGGCCGTCAAGGCGGTCAAGAAGGTCGCCAAGGCCGTCAAGCCGGCGGCCAAGCCGGTAAAGAAGGCCGCGGCGAAGTCATCGGCCAAGCCCGCCAAGGCAGCCCCGAAGCCGGCCACCAAGCCGGCAGCGAAGGCGGCCGCCAAGCCCGCGGCGAAGCCTGCCGCCAAGGCATCGGCGAAGCCCGCCGCCAAGGCGGCTCCGGCGCCGGCCCCGGTGGCCCGGCCGGCGACCAAGCGTACCGGTGGCGTGGTGGCCGGTTACGTCAAGCCGTCGACCCCGCGCCCGGAGCGCATCAAGCCGGCCTCCGTGCGCACGGTCCGCGTCGACCTGCCGCCGGGCTACAAGCCCAGCGCGAAAGAGGAATACATGGGTCCGATGCACCTGGAGTACTTCCGCCAGCGCCTGCTGCAGTGGAAGGAAGACCTGGTCGAGGAATCCAAGCAGACCATCGAGAACCTCAAGGAAGAGGTGCGTGACGTCGGCGACGAAGCCGAGCGCGCCAGCCGCGAGTCCGAGAACAGCCTGGAACTGCGCACCCGCGACCGCTATCGCAAGCTGATCAGCAAGATCGACAGCACGCTCAAGCGCATCGAGGACGGCAGCTACGGCTACTGCGTGGACACCGGCGAGGAGATCGGCCTCGAACGCCTCGAAGCCCGCCTCACCGCCGAGCGCACCATCGACGCGCAGGAACGCTGGGAACACCGCCAGAAACAAATGGGCGAGTAAGTTCCGCCGCGTCGGTCATCAAAGAAGCCCCGGGAGACCGGGGCTTTCTTTTTATCCGTGCCGATCCGCGGCAACCCACCTACTTACTTGAAGTCGTAGAAGCGCCAGTCGGCGCGCAGGTCCTGGACCGGGACGTTCCCGGAAAGTCGGGCGCGGACAGCGGCGACGGGCATGGGGCCGCCCATCAGGATGCTGTCGTGGAACTGGCGTTCACTCATCTTGCCGGCGACGACGAATTCCTCGTGCAGGGCGCGGAACTGCAGGCCGCCGATCATGTAGGCGATCTGGTACAGCGGGCCGTAGTCGCCCGCGAAGCTGCGGCGCACTTCCGCGCGGGCGTTTTCGCGTTCATGGCCGACGCGTTCGACCAGCAGGTCCACGGCTTCGTCAGGCGTCATCTTGCCCAGGTGGAAACCCAGCGAGAACAGGATGCGGGCGGCGCGGTGGCTGCGCCAGAACAGCATGCCGACCTTGTCCTCGGGCGTCTTCGCGAAGCCGCGGTCCCAGAGTCGGAACTCCCAGTACAGCGCCCAACCTTCGGTCCAGAACGGCGTGTCGAACAGCTCGCGGTGGGTCTGGTAACGCGTGTTGTAGAAGTACTGCAGGTGGTGGCCCGGGATCAGCTCGTGGTGCACGACCGCACGCGAGAAGTGGCGGTTGTTGCCGCGCAGCGCCATCAGCTTCTTGTCGTGCGGCATGGTGTCGGTGGGGTAGGCCACCCACACGTCCTGGCCGCCGAGGAAAAACGGCGCCTGCAGCTGGTATTCCGGCGTCAGCATGGTCATGCGCCAGTCGCGCTTGGCCAGCTCGGGCACCGTGACCAGGTCGTTGGCGACCAGGTAGTCGATGGCTTCGTCGGCCAGTTCGACCACCAGCCTGGGCTGCTCGCCCGGCGCCGGGTGGCGTGCCTTGACCTGCTCGAGCGCGGCTTTCCAGTCGCTGGCCCCCATTTCGGCGGCGGCCTTGGCCAGCTCGCGCTCGCACCAGGCCAGTTCGGATTCGGCCAGGTCCATCAGCTGTTCGGGCGTGTAGGGGATCAGCTCGTGCTGCAGCCCTGCGAGCAGGGCGTCGCGGCCGATCGGGTCGCCGATGATGGTCTCCGGGTCACTGGCGCCGGCGAGCTTGTCGCGCAGGAATCCGGCATGCGTCTCGATCTGCTTGTCGAGGGCTTCGTAGGGCTGCCGCGTCCACCAGGTGAAATCGGGGTCGTAGCCGGCATGGAAGCCGTGCCATTGCTTCAGGTCGGCACGCACGCCGTCGAGCAGGCTGGCAGCGCGGTAGGCGACGATGGGCGTCGTGCCCAGGGCCTTGGGGTCCTTTTCCAGGCGCGCCTGCAGTTCGGCCAGCTGCCGGCGGGCGCTGTCGAGCACGCCGGCGCTTCGGCGGCCGTCCGGGTATTCGAGGGCGCGACGGGTTTCGGCGAGCCCGATCAGCGCATCGACGCCGGGCAGCAGCGGGGCGGCGGCGTCGACGCGGCGGCGCTGGAAGTCGAGCTGGTCCAGCCGGTAGGCGAGGTCGCGGCGGAAAAGGGCATGGTCGAGCCGGTCCTCGTCCGACAGCCCGGCCGGATCGATCTGCGCCAGCCGCTGCTGCCAGTCACCGTAGAGGCGCCGCAGGGCGGCGTCGCGGCGCGGACCGGCGGTGGTGTCGTGCACGCGTTCCAGGCTGGCCAGGTCGGCGCGGAAACGGGCCACCACCGGTGCCATCACCTGGTCCTGCACCGGCATCATCGCCAGCGGCGGCGCCAGGCTGGGGGCCGCACCGGCCAGGCAGGGGACGGCGAGGGCGGCGGCCAGGCAACTGGCGAGCAGGTGGCGACGGGGCATGCAAACTCCTGGGATCAGGCCGGCGCGTGCCGGCGGGCGGTGTCCTGGATGAACTGCAGCAGCGCGGCCAGGCCGTTGCTGCGGGTGGGCGAGAGGTGCTTGGCCAGGCCGATGCCGGCGATGTAGTCGGGCGTAGTGGCGAGGATTTCGCTGGCGCTGCGGCCGGAATACACGCGAAGGGCCAGGTAGATCAGCCCCGACACGATGCTCGAATCGCTGACCGCCGTGAACACCAGCTCGTCGCCGTCGCCTTCGGCGACGATCCAGACCATGGACTGGCAGCCATGCAGGCGGTTTTCCTCGGTCTTCCACGCCTCCGGGAAGGGCGGCAGCTTGCGGCCCAGGTCGATCAGGTACTGGTAACGCTCGGACCAGTCGCCGAAGAAGGAAAACTCATCAACGATCGCCGCCTGGGCTTCCGCGGCGGTGGCTTCGGTCGGGCGCATCAGGCGCGCCTCCAGCGCACGCCCTGGGGCGTGTCCTCGAGCAGGATGCCTTCTTCGGCCAGCTCGCGGCGGATGGCGTCGGCGCGCACGAAATCGCGGGACGCCTTCGCGGCATTGCGTTCCTCGACCAGGGCCTGGATGCGGGCGTCGTCGCCGGCTTCGGTGCCGCGGTTGAACCAGGATTCCGGTGCCTGCTGCAGCAGGCCCAGCAGCAGGCCGGCGCCCAGCAGCTCGGCCTTGAGGCTGGCCCGGGCGATCGGCGATTCGGCCTTGCGGGCTTCACCGGCGATGCGCGAAAGCTCGGCCAGCGCCGCCGGGGTGTTGAGGTCGTCGCACAGCGCCGACTCCACGGCCACCGGCACGATCGGCTCCGTCGCCGGCACGCCGGCCAGGTCGCGCAGGGTGCCGTAGAGGCGGTCGAGCGTGCGCACGCTTTGTTCGATCACCGCGTCCGACCACTCCAAAGGCTGCCGGTAGTGCGCCGAGAGCAGGGCGTAACGCAGCGCTTCCGGCGGGTGCTGGTCGAGCAGGTCATGCACCAGCGCCACGTTGCCCAGCGACTTGGACATCTTCGCCCCGCCGAAGTTGAGCAGGCCGTTGTGCAGCCAGTAGCGGGCGAACACCTGGCCGCCGTGGGCGCAGGTGGATTGGGCGACCTCGTTTTCGTGGTGCGGGAACTGCAGGTCGACGCCGCCGCCGTGGATGTCGATGGTGCCGCCCAGGTGCGCCTCGGCCATCGCGGAGCATTCGATGTGCCAGCCCGGCCGGCCGACGCCCCAGGGCGAATCCCAGCCGGGCAGGTCGGGCGTGGAGGGCTTCCAGAGCACGAAATCGCCGGGGTCGCGCTTGTAGGGCGCCACGTCGACGCGGGCGCCGGCCAGCATTTCCTCGGGGTCGCGGCCGGACAGGCGGCCGTAGTCCGGGAAGCTGGCCACCGAGAACAGCACGTGGCCCTCGGCGGCGTAGGCGTGGCCCGAGTCGATCAGGCGCTCGATCATCGCCACGATGTGGGGGATGTGCGCGGTGGCGTGCGGAGTCAGGTCGGGCGGCTCGACGCCCAGGCGCGCCATGTCCTGGGCGTAGGCCTCGGCGAAACGGTCGGTGATGGCGGAGATCGGGACGCCCTGTTCGCGGGCGGCCTGGTTGATCTTGTCGTCCACGTCGGTGATGTTGCGGGCGTAGACGAGCCGGCCATAGCGGCGGCGCAGCAGGTTGGCGAGCACGCCGAAGACCACCGGTGGCCGCGCATTGCCGATATGCACGTAGTTGTAGACCGTCGGCCCGCAGACATACATGGTGACCCGGTCGGGATCCTGGGGCTCGAAGACCTCCAGCTGGCGGGTCAGGGGGTTGTAGAGACGCAGTTCCATGGCGGGGCGGGAAGTCAAAGTCCCGAGTCTACCAACGGACGCCCCCCGTTTAACGAAAATCTTAGGCCGGGGTTCAGCGTCGGGATGCTTGAATCCGCGGGTCCGTACGGAGAGTTTCCATGTCGTTTGCCCTGCGCCTGCTTCCCCTGCTGGCCCTCGCCGCCGTCCCCGCCCTGGCCCAGTACCCGTCCGAGCCCTACGAGGACGAGTCCTACGACGCCTACGCCGCCCCGGCGGTGCCCGAGAACGTGAGCTACGGCTACGCCCAGGTCCTGAGCGCGGACGAAGTGGTCGAAATCGTCCGCACCCGGACCCCGGAAGAGCGCTGCGACGGCGTGGAATACCGCCAGTCCGGCCAGACCACCGGCGGCACCGTCATCGGCGCCCTGGTCGGCGCCGCCCTCGGCAACCAGGTCGGCAAGGGCGATGGCCGCAAGGCCGCCACCGTGGCCGGCGCCGTCGCCGGCGGTGCCATTGGCAACAACATCGCCCGCAAGAAGGCCGAAGCCGAGGCCCGCGGCTGCCGCATCGTCGAGGTCGAGCGTGAAGAGCGCCAGGTGGTCGGCTACGACGTCGAGTACATGTACAAGGGCGAAAAATACATGTCGCGCCTGCCCTACGACCCCGGCAACCGCCTGCGCATCCGCGTTGCGGTGAGCCCGGACGAGACCGGCTACGCCCGCTGAGTTGCGGCCGCCCCGGCCCCCCGGCATACTTCGGCCCCATGACCTGCACCGTCCCCACCGCCGCCGTGATGACCTCCGCCTGGATGGCGGCGGGCATGACCTCGCGTGCGCGCCGACCGGAAGCCCACCTTTCCGCTGGGTAGCCGGGGGCGTTTGCCTGTCCGCTGATGAAAGCCCAGCCCCGTGCTGGGCTTTTTCGTTTCCGATTCCCCGATTTCCCCCTTCCGACCGCCAGGACCCCACCCATGAAGCATTTCCTGAACACCCAGGACTGGAGCCGCGCCGAGCTCGACGCCGTGCTGGCCCAGGCCGCGGCCTTCAAGCGCGGCGAAGCCGGCCGACAGCTGGCCGGCAAGTCGATCGCGCTGGTGTTCTTCAACCCCTCGCTGCGCACGCGCACGAGCTTCGAGATCGGCGCCTTCCAGCTGGGTGGGCATGCGGTGGTGCTGCAGCCGGGCAAGGATGCCTGGCCGATCGAGTTCGAGCTGGGCACGGTGATGGACGGCGAGGCCGAGGAGCACATCGCCGAAGTGGCAAGGGTGCTCTCGCGCTACGTGGACCTGGTGGCCGTTCGCGCCTTCCCGAAGTTCCAGGACTGGTCGGTGGACCGCCAGGACCGGGTACTGCGCAGCTTCGCCAAATATTCGACGGTGCCGGTGATCAATCTGGAGACCATCACCCATCCCTGCCAGGAGCTGGCGCATGCGCTGGCCCTGCAGACCCACTTCGGCACCACCGACCTGCGTGGCAAGAAGTTCGTGCTGACCTGGACGTACCACCCCAAGCCGCTCAACACCGCCGTGGCCAATTCGGCCCTGACCATCGCCACCCGCCTGGGCATGGACGTGACGCTGCTGTGCCCGACGCCGGAATACGCGCTCGACGAGCGCTACCTGGGCTGGGCCCGCGACAACGTCGGCGAAAGCGGTGGGTCGTTCCAGATGAGCCATGACATCGAGTCTGCCTACAGCGGCGCGGATGTGGTGTACGCCAAGAGCTGGGGTGCGATTCCGTACTTCGGCCGCTGGGACCAGGAAAAGCCCATTCGCGACGCCCACAAACACTTCATCGTGGACGAGGCGAAGATGGCCCTGACCAACAACGGCGTGTTCAGCCACTGCCTGCCGCTGCGCCGCAACGTGAAGGCGACCGACGGCGTGATGGATTCGCCGCAGTGCATCGCCATCGAAGAGGCCGAGAACCGCCTGCACGTGCAGAAGGCCGTGATGGCCCAGCTGGCCACCCAATAATCCCCCTGGACACCGACATGACCGACAAACACATCGTCCTCGCCTTCTCCGGCGGCCTCGACACCAGCTTCTGCATTCCCTGGCTGCAGGAGCGCGGCTGGGCCGTGCACACCGTGTTCGCCGACACCGGCGGCGTGGATGCCGAGGAGCGCGCCACCATCGAAGCCCGCGCGGCCGAGCTCGGCGCTGCAAGCCACGTCACCGTCGACGGCGGCCCGGCGATCTGGGACGGCTTCGTCAAACCCTTCGTGATGGCGGGCGAGGCTTACCAGGGCCAGTACCCGCTGCTGGTTTCCGATCGCTACCTGATCGTCGACGCCTCGCTCAAGCGCGCCGCCGAGCTGGGCACCCGCGCCATCGCCCACGGCTGCACCGGCATGGGCAACGACCAGGTGCGCTTCGACCTGGCGGTGAAGGCGGCGGGCGACTACCAGATCATCGCGCCGATCCGCGAGATCCAGAAGGAACACACCCAGACCCGCGCCTACGAACAGGCCTATCTGGAAGAGCGTGGTTTCGAAGTGCGCGCCAAGCAAAAGAGCTACACGATCAACGAGAACCTGCTGGGCGTGACCCTGTCCGGCGGCGAGATCGACCGCTGGGAGGCGCCGGGCGAGGGCGCCCGCGGCTGGTGCGCGCCGCGCACCGAATGGCCGGCCGAAACCCTGCGCGTCACGCTGACGTTCAAGGACGGTGAAGCCGTGGCCCTGGACGGCGAGGCGATGCCCGGCGCGAAGCTGCTGGCGACCTTGAACGGCCTGTTCGCGAAGTACGGCGTCGGCCGCGGCATGTACACCGGCGACACCACCATCGGCCTCAAGGGCCGGATCATCTACGAGGCCCCGGGCCTGGCGGCGCTGCTGGCCGCGCACCGCGCGCTGGAGGAGGCGGTGCTGACCAAGCACCAGAACCGCTTCAAGCCCGACGTCGCCCGCAAGTGGGTGGAGCTGGTGTACGAGGGCTTCTACAACGACCCGCTCAAGACCGACCTCGAAGCCTTCCTGGCCTCCAGCCAGCGCTGCGTCAACGGCGAGGTCGTGCTGGAAACCCAGGGCGGCAAGGTCGACGCCGTCGCCGTGCGCAGCCCGCACCTGCTGCACGCCAAGGGTGCCACCTACGCCCAGTCCGCCGACTGGGGCGTGGAGGAAGCCGAAGGCTTCATCCGCCTGTTCGGCATGTCCAGCACCCTGTGGGCCGAGGTCAACCGCAAGTGAGCGCGATGCTGCCCGAGGTCCTGAAGCACCTCGAAGCCCTCGTCGGCTTCGATACCCGGAACCCGCCGCGTGCCATCGGCACCGGCGGCATTTTCGATTACCTGCGCGCGCAGCTGCCGGGTTTCGACGTGCGGGTGACCGACCACGGCGCCGGCGCGGTGTCGATGCTGGCCGTGCGCGGCACCCCGAAGCGCGTTTTCAACGTGCACCTCGATACTGTGCCCAGCTCACCGGACTGGAGCGCCGACCCGCACACGCTGCGGATCACCGCCGACAAGGCCATTGGACTTGGTGCCTGCGACATCAAGGGCGCCGCCGCCGGCCTGGTCGCCGCGGCCAATGCGACCCGAGGCGACGCCGCCTTCCTGTTCAGCAGCGACGAAGAAGCCAACGACGCCCGCTGCATCGCCGCGTTCCTGGCCAGCGACCATGGCTTCCGGGAAGCGATCATCGCCGAGCC
The DNA here is from genome assembly GCA_963973175.1 of uncultured Arenimonas sp. Classification (GTDB taxonomy): domain Bacteria; phylum Pseudomonadota; class Gammaproteobacteria; order Xanthomonadales; family Xanthomonadaceae; genus Arenimonas. The sequence continues at coordinate 751 of CAXAYM010000023.1, read as the reverse complement.
GACGATGTGCGAAGCGGTGCTGGCCCACCGCGGCATCAGCTCGGTGCTGATGCGCTTCAAGGGACAGGCCGGCCATGCGTCCGGCGCCGATGCCTTCAAACTCAGCGCCGTGCACCAGGCCATGCGCTGGGGCACCGGGGCGCTGGACCATGCAAAGGCGCAGTCGCATGCGCGTTTCGGCGGACTGACCGGCCTGCGCTTCAACATCGGCCGCGTGGAAGGCGGGATCAAGGCCAACATGATCGCGCCCGCGGCCGAAGTGCGCTTCGGCTTCCGGCCGCTGCCGTCGATGGACATGGACGCCCTGCATGAGCGGTTCCGGGCGCTGGCCGACGCCAAGGCCCTGGCCCACTACGAAGAAACCTTCCGCGGCCCCCCGCTGCCCGCCGGCGACATCGCCCGCGCCGAAGAAAAGCGCCTGGCCGCCCGTGACCTCGCCGACGAACTCGGCCTGCCGATCGGCAACGCCGTCGATTTCTGGACTGAGGCCTCGCTGTTCTCCGCCGCCGGTCTGACGGCCTTGGTTTACGGCCCCGGCGACATCGCCCAGGCCCACACCGCCGACGAGTGGGTGACGCTGGAACAACTGGCCACCGCCGCCGCCACCTACACCCGCCTGCTGGAGCAAACCGCGTGACCGAGATGCGCACCACGATCGTCCGGCTGCTGTCGAACATGGCCAGCGCCAAGGAGATCCAGCAATACCTCAAGCGCTTCTCCCAGGTGGACGCCGCGCGCTTCGCCGTGGTGA
>CAXAYM010000022.1:0-13305 GCA_963973175.1 uncultured Arenimonas sp. | reverse complement strand
CGCGCCCCGGCGCCGGCTACCTCGTGCCGGCCGAACACGCCGCCTTCGTGGCCGGCAAGCTTCGCCTGCACGACCTCGTGTTCCACGAACTCGACGCCCTGGGCGACACCGGGGTGCAGTCCTTCCGCGCCGCCAGCAAGACGTTCAGCGCGGCGCCGGTCGAGGGCCACCAGACGCTCGTGATCACCGGCGAGTGGGCCGCGGACCGGACGACCCTGGGCAAAGGCGCGCTGTTCGTCCCGATCCGCCAGCCGCGCTCTCGGCTGGTGATGGCGCTGCTCGAACCGCAGGCACCGGATTCCCTGCTGGCCTGGGGCTGGTTCAACAACCACTTCGAATCCAAGGAATACATGGAAGCCTACGTGGCCGAAGCGGTGGCGCGCGAGATGCTGGCCGCCGACCCGGCGCTGCGCGAGGCTTTCAACAAGCGTCTGGCCGAGGACCCCGACTTCGCCGCCAGCCCGTCGGCCCGGCTGGGCTTCTTCTATCGGCGGCACCCGTCCTACGACCAGGCGCTGGATCGCTACCCGGTGATGCGGGTGGACACGGACCCGCGCTGAACCAGCTCAGCGCTTGCGTGCCGCCTCGCGATCGGCGCGCAGGCGGTCGAGCTTTTCCTTGAGCTTGATTTCCAGGCCGCGGTCGACCGGCTGGTAGTACACGCGCTCGCCCATGGCCTCGGGGAACGCGGTCTGGCCGAGTGCGATGCCCTCGGGGGCATCGTGGTCGTACTGGTAACCGCTGCCGTAGCCGAGCGACTTCATCAGCTTGGTCGGCGCGTTGCGCAGGTGCAGCGGCACATCGAGCGTGCCGGTTTCGCGCACGTCGGCCTGGGCGGCCTTGAAGGCCACGTAGCCCGCATTGGACTTGGCGGTGCTGGCCAGGTAGATCACTGCCTGCGCCAGCGCGAGGTCGCCTTCGGGACTGCCCAGGCGGTCGTAGGTGTCCCAGGCTTCGACGCAGATCTGCAGGCCGCGCGGGTCGGCCAGGCCGATGTCCTCGACCGCCATGCGAGTGATGCGTCGCGCCAGGTAGCCGGGGTCGCAGCCGCCGTCGAGCATGCGGGCGAACCAATAAAGCGCGGCATCGGGATTGGAGCTGCGCACCGATTTATGCAGCGCGGAAATCTGGTCGTAGAAAAGCTCGCCGCCCTTGTCGAAGCGCCGGGTGCGGTCCGCCAGCACCTGCGCCAGCGTGGCTTCGGTGATCTGGCCGCCCTCGTCGGCGGCCAGCTCGGCGGCGATCTCCAGCAGCGTCAGCGCCCGGCGCACGTCACCATCGGCGGCCCCCGCGATGTCACGCAGGCGGGCCGGGTCCACCTCGATGCCCTGCCCGCCCAGGCCGCGCGTCTCATCTTCGAGGGCGCGGCGCAGCGCGGCGACGATGTCGTCCACCGACACCGCCTCCAGCACGTGCACGCGACAGCGTGAAAGCAGCGCCGAGTTGAGCTCGAAGCTGGGGTTTTCGGTGGTGGCGCCGACGAACAGGATGCTGCCGCGTTCGATGTGCGGCAGGAAGGCATCCTGTTGGGTCTTGTTGAAGCGGTGCACCTCATCGACGAAGAGCACCGTGCGCCGGCCCTCGTTGAACCTGGCCTCCGCCGCGGCCAGCACCTCGCGCACCTGCGGCAGCCCGGACAGCACGGCGGAGATGGCGACGAACTCGGCCTCGGCATAATGCGCCAGCAGCAGCGCCAGCGTGGTCTTGCCGCAGCCGGGCGGGCCCCAGAGGATCATCGAGTGCACCCGGCCCGATTCCACCGCGCGGCGAAGGGCCGAACCGGGCGCGAGCAGCCGTCGCTGGCCGACCATGTCGTCCAGGCTGGCCGGACGCATGCGCTCGGCCAGGGGCTTGAGACCCTCGGGCGGGGCGAACAGTGATGCGGGCTGGGCGGCTTTTCGGCTCACGGGAAGAGTCTAGCGGCTCGGCGGCCCTCCCCCACCCTCAGTCAGCCAGCGGCATGACTTCGGCGGCCCGGGCCATCTCGCCCACGACCTCGGTGCCCGGCGGCGGGGTAAAGGCAAACGTTTTCGCGTCGAAGGCCGGGTTGCGCTGCCAGCCGCTGAAGCGAACCTCGGTGCGCTGGCCGAGGCCATCGATCATTTCCATCACCACCAGGCCCTTGTCGTCGAAACCCAGGCGGGCGCTCTCGAACGGAGATTCCTCCGGCTTGCGCGGTTCGAGCGCCAGCCAGGCCAGGCCGTCGGACTGCACGCCCTCCCTGACCACGAACTGGCGATCGAGCTCGGTCGGATCGACCAGCACGGCCAGCGGACTGCCCTGCTCCTCGTGGCTCTGGATGCGCACGGTCACCTGGTCCAGGTCCGGGTCGTGGATCCAGACGTGGGTGCCGTCGGCGACGATCACTTGCGGGAAGGGCTGCACCACCTCCCAGCGGAACTGGCGCGGCGCACGCAGCTTGAGCTTGCCGCTCGACGACTCCAGCAGCTCGCCGTCGGGCGCGTGCACCCGCTGCTCGAAGTCCGCCGCCATGCCCGTCATTCCGGCACCGAAGGCGTCGAGCTGTTCGCGCGCCCCGGCGTGGGCCAGGGGCGCGGCAAGGGCAAGCATCAGGATCACGATAAGGCGCATGGGCATAACCTCGGTTGCATTGCGGGCCAGTGTGTCGCGGCTTGCCTGAACGGCGCGTGCGGGGCTTGAACGGTGGCTTAAACCACCCGGCCCGGCCGGCCTCAGCGCGGCGGCGGCGGCGCGATCACCTGGCGGTCGCCATTGTGTTCCGGCGGGGTGACGATGCCCGCGGCCTCCATGGCCTCGATCAGGCGGGCGGCGCGGTTGTAGCCGATCTTCAGGCGCCGCTGCACGCCGGAGATGGAGGCGCGGCGGGTTTCGGTGACGACCTTGACCGCCTCGTCGTAGAGCGGATCGGATTCGTCGCCGGCCGACCCCGACTCGGGCAGGCCGGTCGGGCCGATGACGACGCCGTCGCCCATGGACTGCACTTCCTCGAGCACGCCTTCGATGTAGTCCGGGCCGCTGCTGTTCTGGCGCAGGTGCGCCACCACGCGATGGACCTCGTCGTCGCTGACGAAGGCGCCGTGCACGCGCTCGGGCATGGCGGTGCCCGGCGGCAGGTAGAGCATGTCGCCGTTGCCGAGCAGCGTCTCGGCGCCGGACTGGTCCAGGATGGTGCGCGAGTCGATCTTCGAGCTGACCTGGAAGGCGATGCGGGTCGGGATGTTGGCCTTGATCAGGCCGGTGATCACGTCCACCGACGGACGCTGGGTGGCCAGGATCAGGTGGATGCCGGCGGCGCGGGCTTTCTGCGCCAGGCGGGCGATGAGTTCCTCGACCTTCTTGCCGACGATCATCATCATGTCGGCGAACTCGTCGATGAACACGACGATGTAAGGCAGCGCCTCGAGCGGACGCGGCACTTCGTCCAGGTCCGGGTTCGGGCGGAACAGCGGGTCCATCAGCGGCTGGCCGGCGTCCTGCGCGTCCTTGACCTTGCGGTTGAAGCCGGCCAGGTTGCGCACGCCCACCGCGCTCATCAGCTTGTAGCGGCGCTCCATCTCGGCCACGCACCAGCGCAGGCCGTTGGCGGCCTCCTTCATGTCGGTGACCACCGGCGCCAGCAGGTGCGGGATGTTCTGGTAGACCGACAGCTCCAGCATCTTGGGGTCGATCATCAGCATGCGCACGTCCTTGGCGCTGGACTTGTACAGCAGGCTGAGCACCATCGCGTTCACGCCCACCGACTTGCCCGAGCCGGTGGTGCCGGCGACCAGCAGGTGCGGCATGCGCGCCAGGTCCACGACCACAGGCCGGCCGCCGATGTCCTTGCCCAGGGCCATGGTCAGCGGCGAGGCGACCTTGTCGTATTCCTTCGAGCGCAGGATCTCGCTCAGGTAGATGGTCTCGCGGTGCGAGTTGGGGATTTCCAGCCCCACCACCGACTTGCCGGGGATCACGTCCACCACGCGCACCGACTTGACGCTCAGGCCGCGGGCGATGTCCTTGTCGAGCGAGCTGATCTGGCTGCCCTTCACGCCCGGCGCCGGCTCCATCTCGAAGCGCGTGATCACCGGGCCTGGATAGGCGCCGACCACCTGCACCTCGACGCGGAAGTCCTTGAGCTTGAACTCGATCTGCCGGGACAGCGTTTCCAGGGTTTCCTCGGAATAACCCTTCGGCTGCTCCTTCGGGTCGTCGAGCAGGGACAGCGGCGGCAGGCCTTCGCCGCCGCCGACGTTGAACAGCGGGATCTGCTGTTCGCGCTGGGCGCGCTCGGATTTTTCGATGACGGGCTTGGCCGGCGGCTCGATGCGCACCGGCTCGCGCTTGGCGCGCTTGATCGAATCGACCTTGCGCACTTCCTCGCGTTCCTCGCGCAGGACCCGCGCCCGCTGCCATTCGGCCGCCTGGCGGGTGCGCTTGCCCAGGCGCTCGTAGAGCGCCAGCACCTTGCCGCCGATCCAGTCCATCAGCGCGAACCAGCTCAGGCCGGTGGCCAGGGTGACCGACATCAGCACGAGCGAGACCAGGAACAGGTTGCCGCCCATGCCGCCGAACACCTTGCTCATCGACGTGCCGACCAGCTTGCCGAGAATGCCGCCCGAGCCCTCGGGGAGGTCGGGCGCGGCGCCGCCGAGGATGTGCACCAGGCCGCAGGCCGACACCAGGAAGCCAACGATGCCGACCAGGCGCAGGGCCGGACCGAAGTCGACCCGCCCATCCCCGTCGGAATCGAGACCGAACAGCGCGATCCAGGCGATGCCGCCAAGCACCAGCGGCACGGTGTAGGCCACGTAGCCGAAGCACATGAAGGCCAGGTCGGCCAGGTGGGCACCCACCAGCCCCCCGACGTTGTGCAGGGGGCCGGCAACCGAACCGGTGCGCGACAGCCCCGGGTCATCGGTGTGGTAACTGAGCAGGCTCGCCAGCAGGTACAGCAGCAGCGGCGAGAGGGCGACCAGCGCGAGTTCGCGCCAGAGTTTCTGGCGACGGTCCATGCCAACGTTGGTGCTTCGATCCGAAGTGCGCGCCACCGAGAGAAATTGCCTCAGAAGGTCGTTATAGCTGGCTGTTTATACAGCAGTTTGCGCCTGCGCGCCCACTGCCCCCCGGGCAGGCCCCGGAACACTGAGGCCCCGGCGTTCGCCTTGATTTGCCCGGGCGTGGCCTACAAGCTACACGGCCTCTGCGACAAACCCCTCGAACCAGAAGAATCATACATGACCGCCCCCAAACACTGCCGCCTGCTCATCCTCGGTTCCGGCCCGGCCGGCTATTCCGCCGCCGTCTACGGCGCTCGCGCCAACCTCAAGCCGGTGCTGGTGACGGGCCTGCAGCAGGGCGGCCAGCTGATGACCACCACCGAGGTGGACAACTGGCCGGGCGATGCCCACGGGCTGATGGGGCCGGACCTGATGGCGCGCATGCAGGCCCATGCCGAGCGCTTCGAGACCGAGATCGTTTTCGACCAGATCCACACCGCCGACCTCTCGCGCCGGCCCTTCCGCCTGGTCGGCGACAGCGGCGAATACACCTGCGACGCCCTGGTCATCGCCACCGGCGCCAGCGCCAAGTACCTGGGCCTGCCCAGCGAACAGGCCTTCATGGGCAAGGGAGTGTCGGCCTGCGCCACCTGCGACGGCTTCTTCTTCCGCGACCAGGACGTCGCCGTCATCGGCGGCGGCAATACGGCCGTCGAAGAGGCGCTTTACCTGTCCAACATCGCCCGCAAGGTCTACCTCGTGCACCGCCGGGACAAGCTGCGTTCGGAAAAGATCCTGCAGGACAAGCTTTTCGCCAAGGCCCAGGCCGGCAAGGTCGAGATCATCTGGGACCACACCGTGGACGAGGTGCTGGGCGACGCCACCGGCGTCACCGGCATGCGCATCCGTTCGACCAAGGACGACGCGACCCGCGAGATCGCCGTGCAGGGATTCTTCGTCGCCATCGGCCACACCCCGAACACGTCGCTGTTCGAGGGCCAGCTGCAGATGCGCAACGGCTACCTGACGATCAAGTCGGGCCTGGAGGGCAATGCCACCGCCACGTCGATTCCCGGCGTGTTCGCCGCCGGCGACGTCGCCGACCAGGTGTATCGCCAGGCCATCACCTCGGCCGGCTTCGGCTGCATGGCGGCGCTGGATGCCGAGAAGTTCCTCGACAAGGAATGACCGGCGGGACCTTCCGCCTCCACGACCGGCTTGACGACATTCCCGCGTCCGCCTGGGATGCCCTGCACGACGGCAGCAACCCCTTCATCGCCCATGCCTTCCTGGCGGGGCTGGAGCGGCACGGCTGCCTGCGGCCGGCCTGGGGCTGGACGCCGAGGCACGCCAGCCTCTGGCGTGACGGCGAACTGGTTGCCGCCGCGCCGGCCTACCTGAAGTCGAACTCGCACGGCGAGTTCGTTTTCGATCAGGCCTGGGCCGCGGCCCACCACCGCCTGGGCCTGGAGTACTACCCGAAGTGGCTGGTGGCGGTGCCCTACTCGCCCGTTACCGGGCCGCGCCTGCTGGCGCGCGACCCCGACGACCGAAGCGCGCTGACAAGGGCGATGCTGGAACGGTCTGCACGCGACGGGCTGTCGTCCCTGCACGTGAATTTCCATCCGGAGGCCGAGTCGCCGGCCTTCGGCGAAGGCTGGCTGCGCCGCGAAGACATCCAGTACCACTGGCGCAACCGCGGCTGGCCCGATTTCGAGGCTTTCCTGGCGGACCTGCAGCCACGCAAGCGCAAGAACATCCGCCAGGAGCGAGCGCGCGTCGCCCGCGACGGTTTCACGTTCCGTTGCGTGCACGGCGACGAGGCCAGCGAGTCCGAACTCGAGGCGATGTACTACTTCTATTGCCGCACCTTCGCCGACTATGGCAACCACCCGGCGCTGTCGCTGGCCTTCTTCCAGCACCTGGCCCGGGCGATGCCGCGGCAGCTGGTGCTGGTGCTCGGCCAGCGCCACGGGGATATCGCCGCCGGCGCGCTCTGCCTGCGCGGCGGCGACACCCTGTACGGACGCTACTGGGGCGCCGTCGAAGCCTCGCCCGGCCTGCACTTTGAAGCCTGCTACTACCAGGGCATCGACTACTGCCTGCGCGAGGGCCTGCGCGTGTTCGAACCCGGCGCCCAGGGCGAACACAAGGTCGCGCGCGGCTTCCTGCCGGTGGGCACCCGCAGCCACCACCACGTGGGCGAAACCGCCTTTGCGGCGGCGCTGGCGGACTGGTGCCGCGAGGAGCGGCGCGCGGTCGCGGCCCACCAGGCCCTGGTGCTCCGGCATCATCCCTACCGTGAACTTCCTGCCGATCCCGCGCCTGCACCCTGACCGGCCGACCGCCTTCCCGCCGGGGTCGCAGGCGCTGGACGAACCCAATGGACTGTTGGCCTGGGGCGGCGACCTGTCGCCCGAACGCCTGTGCGCTGCCTACCGCCAGGGCATCTTCCCCTGGTACAGCGACGGCCAGCCGCCGCTGTGGTGGTGTCCCGACCCGCGCACGGTCTTCGACACGGACGGCATCCACCTCCCCGGACGCTTCCGGCGCCAGCTGCGCCGGAGCGGCTGGCAGGTGCGCGCGGACACCTGCTTCGACACCGTGGTCGAGGCCTGCGCCCGGGCCCCACGGCGGCGCCAGGACGGCACCTGGATCCTCCCGGAAATGCAGGCGGCCTATGGCCGGCTGCACCGCCTCGGCCACGCCCACAGCATCGAGGTCTTTGACGGCGACCGCCTCGTCGGCGGCCTGTACGGCGTCGCCTCCGGCGCGATGTTCAGCGCCGAAAGCATGTTCAGCGCGGAATCGGGGGGCTCGAAGGTGGCGCTGGCGGCGCTGGGGCACTGGCTGGCGGCCTGGGGCTGGCCGCTGGTCGATGCCCAGATCAGCAATGACCACCTGCTTTCGCTCGGGGCCTATGACATGCCCCGGTCGACCTACCTGGCCCGCCTGGCGGGGCTGGCCGCGCTGCCGGGCCGCCCCGGAAGCTGGTCGGGGCTGCCGCCTATCCTGGCAGCATCGCTGGCCGAGGTCAGCAGCGGTTAACCAAATTTTTGCAAGTGGGGCAAGGAGATGGCAGAATCACCGGCTTCCAAGCGCGGTTCCCCCGCCCAGCGAAACAAAGAATGTCCAAAGACGATTGCATTGAATTCGAAGGTACGGTTCTCGAGACCCTCCCGAACACCATGTTCCGGGTCAAGCTCGAGAACGGCCACGTGATCACGGCCCACATTTCCGGCCGTATGCGCAAGAACTACATCCGCATCCTGACCGGCGACAAGGTCAAGGTCGAGATGACGCCCTACGACCTGACCAAGGGTCGCATCACCTACCGCATGAAATAATCAGACGGTAGCCGGGAGCAGCTTCTCGGGCTCGGCCTGGGAATCGATCACCAGCTCCCCGTCGCGCACGTCGACCGACACGCGACCGCCGTTGGCAAGCTTTCCGAACAGCAGTTCGTCCGCCAGCGGCCTCTTGATCCTGTCCTGAAGCAGACGCGCCATCGGGCGCGCGCCCATCTGCGGGTCGAAGCCGTGCTGGGCCAGCCACTGGCGCGCCTCGGGCGTCGCCGACAGGCTGACGTGCTTCTCATGCAGCTGCGCCTCGAGCTCGATCAGGAACTTGTCCACGACGCGCAGGATGTGGTCGATGCCCAGCGAGCCGAACTGGATGATGCCGTCCAGGCGGTTGCGGAATTCGGGCGTGAAGGCCTTGCGAATCACTTCCATCGCGTCGGTGGTGTGGTTCTGCTCGACGAAGCCCATGGTGCGGCGCGCCGCCTGGGTGGCGCCGGCATTGGTGGTCATCACCAGCACCACGTTGCGGAAGTTCGCCTCCCGGCCGTTGGTGTCGGTGAGCACGCCGCGGTCCATGACCTGCAGCAGGATGTTGAACACGTCCGGGTGCGCCTTCTCGATCTCGTCGAGCAGCAGCACGCAGTGCGGGGTCTTGACGACCTTTTCGGTCAGCAGGCCGCCCTGGTCGAAACCGACGTAACCCGGGGGCGCGCCGATCAGGCGGCTCACCGAGTGGGCTTCCATGTACTCGGACATGTCGAAGCGCACCAGCTCGATGCCCAGCTGCATTGCCAGCTGCCGGGTCACCTCGGTCTTGCCCACGCCGGTGGGGCCGGCGAACAGGAAATTGCCGATCGGCTTGTCGGGGCTGGCCAGGCCGGAGCGGGCCAGCTTGATCGCCGAGACCAGGGTCTCGATGGCCGGATCCTGGCCGAAGATGACCATCTTGAGGTTGCGCTCGAGGTTCTGCAGCACGTCCTTGTCCGAGGCGCTGACCTGCTTGGTCGGGATGCGCGCCATCTTGGCGACGATCAGCTCGATCTCCTCGACGTCCACCACCTTCTTGCGCTTGTCCTCGTCGAGCAGGCGCTGGCGGGCGCCGGCCTCGTCGATGACGTCGATGGCCTTGTCCGGCAGCAGCCGGTCGTTGATGTGCTTGACCGAGAGGTCCACGGCCGCCTGCAGGGCGTCGGTGGCGTACTCGACGTCGTGGTGCGCCTCGAAGCGGGCCTTGAGGCCGTTGAGGATGGCCACGGCCTCGGCCACGGTCGGCTCGACGACGTCGATCTTTTGGAACCGGCGGGCGAGCGCGCGGTCCTTTTCGAACACGCCGCGGTATTCCTGGAACGTGGTGGAGCCGATGCAGCGCAGCTCGCCGCTCTGCAGCACCGGCTTGATCAGGTTGGACGCGTCCATCATGCCGCCGGAGGCCGAACCGGCGCCGATGATCGTGTGGATCTCGTCCACGAACAGGATCGCGCCCGGCTCCTTCTTGATCTGCTGGATCACGGCCTTGAGGCGCTTCTCGAAGTCGCCGCGGTACTTGGTGCCGGCGACCAGCGCGCCCAGGTCGAGCGAATAGATGGTGGCGTCCTTGAGGACCTCGGGCACCTTGCCTTCGACGATGCGCCAGGCCAGGCCCTCGGCCAGCGCGGTCTTGCCCACGCCGGCTTCGCCGACGTAGAGCGGGTTGTTCTTGCGGCGCCGGCACAGCACCTGGATGGTGCGCTCGACTTCTTCCTCGCGGCCGATCAGCGGATCGATCTTGCCCTCGCTGGCGAGCTGGTTGAGGTTGGCGGCGAATTCCTCGAGCGGATTGCCCTTGGCTTCGGCGCCCTCCTCGCCCTCGGGCTTGGCTTCGGGCGCGGGCTTGTCCTCGGGGCCGTCGCCGATCTTGGCGATGCCATGGGAGAGGTAATTGACCACGTCGAGGCGGGTGATTTCCTGCTGATTGAGGAAATACACCGCATGCGAATCCTTTTCGCCGAAGATCGCCACGAGCACGTTGGCGCCGGTCACTTCCTTTTTGCCCGAGGACTGCACGTGGTAGACGGCGCGCTGGAGCACGCGCTGGAAGCCGAGGGTCGGCTGCGTGTCGCGGGGGTCGTCGGCGGGCAGCACCGGCACGGTGTCGGCGATGATCTGCCGCAGGCCGGTCGCCAGGCGCGGCTGGTCGGCGCCGCAGGCCTTGAGCACGCCGGCCGCGGAGGGGTTGTCCAGCAGGGCCAGCAACAGGTGCTCGACCGTCATGAATTCATGGCGGGCTTCGCGGGCCTGCTTGTAGCACTGGCCGATGGTGTATTCGAGGTCCTTGCTGAACATGGTCTGCTCCGGAACGTTTGCTCCGATATGGGGCCAGCCTAGGCTTTTTCCATGGTGCACAACAGGGGGTGCTGGTGCTCCCGGGAAAACTCGTTGACCTGCGTTACCTTCGATTCAGCCACTTCGCGTGTGTAGACGCCGCAAACGCCCTTGCCGCGGGTGTGCACATGGAGCATCACCTGGGTGGCCTGCTCTCGGTTGAGCGCAAAAAAGACCTGCAGGACCTCGACCACGAAGTCCATGGGCGTGAAGTCGTCGTTGAGCAGCACGACCTGGTACAGGGGCGGACGGATGACCTCGGGTTTGGCGGTGTCGACCGCCACGCCGTGGTCGTGTTCGCGTTCGGGTGGGCGATTCTGGGACATGGGACAAGTATAAGATGGACGGGCCGGATCCCGCCGGCAATCTCGCCGGAGCACCCACATGTCTTTTCGCCTCGCCCTGACCGCCCTTGCCCTGCTGGCCGGCCCCGCCCTGGCTGCGAACCACGACGCCGTCGTGAAAGCCCAGCTCGAATCCAAGGGCACGCCCTTCACGATCGACGACGACGGCGACTTCCAGATCACCGTACGCATCGGCGACGAGCGCACCCAGCTGGTCTGGGTCCGATCCGCGGTCGAAGCCACCGACCACCACAAGGTCCGCGAAATCTGGTCGCCGGGCTACCGTGCGCCGACCGGCGACTTCACCCCGGCGATCGCCAACGACCTGCTCGAGCGCAGCAACCTGCTCAAGCTCGGCGCCTGGGTGAAACAGGACGACGTCGCCATGCTGGTGATCAAGATCCCGGCCGACGCCAGCGCCGACGCCCTGGACGAGGCGATCGACCTGGCCGCCGCCTCCGCCGACGCGGTCGAGCGCGAACTGCTGGGGTCCGACGACCTTTGAATTACCGCAGCGGACGTTTCTGGCAGCCCGACGTCACCGTCGCCACCGTCGTGGTGCGGGACGGCAGGCTGCTGATGGTCGAGGAACAGGTCCAGGGCGAACGGGTGCTCAACCAGCCGGCCGGCCACCTCGAACCCGACGAAAGCCTGCTCGAGGCCGCCCGCCGCGAGACGCTGGAGGAAACCGGCTGGGATGTGGAGTTGACGGCCTTCATCGGCGCCTACCAGTGGAAGTCGCCGCGGGACGGCAAACACTTCCTGCGCATGGCCTTCGCCGGCGAACCGCGCCGCCACGACCCGGACCGCCCGCTCGACGAGGGCATCATCCGCGCGATCTGGCTTACGCCGGCCGAGCTGGCCGCCGAATCGGCCCGCCACCGCAGCCCGCTGGTCTGGCGGGTGGCCGAGGATTTCCTGGCCGGCCGGCGCCTCCCGCTCAACGCCCTGACCCACTTCGCATGAGTGCCGCCCGCGTCATCGTCGGCCTGTCGGGCGGCGTGGATTCGTCCGTGGCGGCGTCGCTGCTCAAGCGCCAGGGGGAATCCCTGGCCGGGCTGTTCATGCAGAACTGGAATGACGACGGCGACGGCGAATGCCGGGCCGAGGACGACCGCCGGGACGCGCTGCGCATCGCCGGCTTGCTGGGCATCCCCTTCCACAGCCGGAACTTCGCCGCACAGTACTGGGCGGAGGTCTTCCAGCACTTCCTGGATGAATACCGGGCCGGGCGCACGCCCAACCCCGACGTGCTGTGCAATCGCGAGATCAAGTTCAAGACCTTCCTGGACGAAGCAAAGGCCCTGGGCGCCGAGGCCATCGCCACCGGTCACTACGCCCGCGTCGAAGAACGCGATGGCCGCTGGGCGCTGCTGCGCGGCGCGGACTCAGGCAAGGACCAGAGCTATTTCCTGCACCAGCTGGGCCAGCAGCAGCTCGCCGCGACGCTGTTCCCGATCGGCCACCTGCCCAAGGCCGAGGTGCGGCGCCTGGCCGCCGAAGCCGGTCTGCCGACCGCGGCGAAGAAGGATTCGACCGGCATCTGCTTCATCGGCGAGCGGGATTTCCGGGAGTTCCTGGGCCGCTACCTGCCCGCCCGCCCCGGCGAGATCCGCGACCCGGACGGCGTGGTCGTCGGCGAGCACGCCGGCTGCTGGTATTACACGCTGGGCCAGCGGGAAGGCCTGCACATCGGCGGCGTTCGCGGACGCCCGGCCGCGCCCTGGTTCGTCGTCGGCAAGGATGTGGCCAACAACGTGGTCATCGTGGACCAGGGGGGCGACAGTCCCTACCTGTTTTCCAGCCACTTGCGCTCGGAGCCGGCGCACTGGGTGGCCGGCGCCCCGGAAGCCCGCCACTTCCCCTGCACCGCCAAGACCCGCTACCGCCAGGACGACCAGCCCTGCACCGTGGAGGTGGACGGGGACGGTTCGCTTTCCGTAGCCTTCGCCTCCCCGCAGCGCGCGGTGACGCCCGGCCAGTCCGTGGTGTTCTACCGCGGCGATCAATGCCTGGGCGGCGCCGTCATCGCCGCCACCGATGCCCCCCTGGAAAGGAAAACGACCCCGCCATGAAGGATCGCGCCCTCGCCCTCGCCGGCCTGCTGCAGGCCGTGCAGCTGGTGCAGCAGATGGCCCAGACCGGCCAGGCGGAGTCGGCGCCGCTGGCGGCCAGCATCGACAGCCTGTTCCGCTTCGACGCCGAATCGCCCGAGGCCGTCTTCGACGGTGCCGCCAGGCTGCGCCCTGGCCTGGAGCGGCTGCTCGGCCAGCTCGAAGGTGGCGCGGGCCGCGATGCCGCCCTCACCCGCATGGCGATGACGGTGCTGCACCTGGA
>CAXAYM010000021.1:0-13397 GCA_963973175.1 uncultured Arenimonas sp. | reverse complement strand
GGCCGGTGAGCCCGGCGATCCGCTCCCGCTGCCCCTGGTGGTGGCCATCACCGGGCCGGGCGACCTTTCCGGAGTTCCGATCCAGTTCCAGGTGCTTTCGGGCAGCGCCACCGTCTCGGCGCCCGAAGTCCTGACCGACGCCGCCGGCCAGGCCGCCGTCGGCGTCCAGCTGGGCACCACCCCCGGACCGGTGGTGGTGCAGGCCACCGCGCCGGGCGGCGCGACCACGCAGTTCGACCTGCTGGTGAACGGCACCCTGGTGGTGACGGCCGTGACGGCGGTCTCCGGCGACGGCCAGCAGCTTGCCGCGGGAACGCCTTCGGCGCCGATGGTGGTCGAGCTGCTCGGCAATGGCGGCCCGCTGGTCGGAAAGACGGTCTTCTGGAGCACCAGCCAGGGCAGCCTCGCCCAGCCGACCACCGTGACCGACGCCGATGGCCGCACCAGCAATACGGTCACCACCACCGGCGCCGGCGCCGTCGTCGTGACCGCCAGCGTGCCCACCGAGGATGAATTCGTCGGTGCCAGCTTCACGTTCACCCACAATGCCGGCCTGGCCAGCCTGCCAGGCCTGCCGGTGAACGAAGCATCGGTGGCCGAGGCGCTGGACGCTGCCTGCGCCGCCCTTGCCGGCGTCGGTCCCCTGGACCCGGGCCAGCAGGACCTCGTGGACCAGTGCCAGGCCCTGGCCATCGCCTCGGGCAGCGACCCGGTCGCCGTCAATGACGCCCTGGGCGAAATGCTGCCGGACGTGGCGCAGACCCAGGCCGACGCCGGGAAGGTGGCCGCAGGTGCGCAGTTCGACAACCTCAACAATCGCATGATGGTCCTGCGCAGCGGCGCGCCGGTGGGCCCGGTGTCCTTTTCGGGGCTCGGCCTGGTGATGATGGGCGGCCGGCTGCCGCTCGCCGATTTCGGCAATGCGCTGCTGTCGGCGGCGCCCGGGGAAACCTTCGAACCCGGGGCCGATTTCGGGCGCTGGGGCTTGTTCCTGTCGGGCAACATCGGCCGCGGCGAAGCGGATCCGACCCGCCTGACGCCGCGCTACGACTTCGATGTCGAGGGGCTGACCGCGGGCGCCGACTACCGCTTCAGCGATCGCCTGGTCGGCGGCGTGGCGCTGGGCTACACCCGCCAGGACACCGAACTGGCGGGCGGGCAGGGCAGCGTGGACACCGAGGGCCTGAGCCTCTCGTTCTACGGCACCTGGTACCGCGACAACGACTGGTATCTCGACGGCGTGCTGACCCTGGCACGCAACCGCTTCGACCAGGTGCGGCGGATCCAATACGTCCTGCCCGGCGAAGTCGTCGACCAGCGCGCGACCGCGGACTCAAGCGGTACCGACCTGGGCACGACACTCACCTTCGGCCGCGATTTCAGCCTGCGCGGCTGGACGCTGGGCGCCTACGGACGCCTGGCCTACACGCACCAGCGATTCGACGCCTTCGAGGAGCAGGTGGACGCCAGCCTTCCCGGTGCCGGCCTGGCGCTGCGCGTGGACGAACGCGCGCTGGACGGCTTCACCACCACGCTCGGCGGCAAGGCCACCTATGCCCACAGCGCCAGCTGGGGCGTCGTGCTGCCCTACGCCGAGCTGGAATGGGTGCAGGAACATGGCGACGGCGCCGAAACCTTCCGTGGCTTCTTCCTGGATGACCCGACGCGCACGCCGATCCGGGTGCTTGGCGACGGCCTCGACAGCCGCTACTTCCGCGCCGGGCTTGGCTTGTCCATGGTGCTGGGCCACGGGCGATCGGGATTCGTCGCCTACGACCGGATCGTCGCGAGGTCCGGGTTCTCCAACCAGACGCTGACGCTGGGGCTGCGCTGGGAGTTCTAGCGCAGCCGCCGGCTCACTTCCAGTTGGCCAGTTCCTCGTCGGTGACGTAACCGTCGCGGTTGCGGTCGACCAGCGTCCATTCGAAGTGCAGGGCGTGGTCGTCGGGGACCTCCGAACGGCTCAGGCGGTTGTCGCCGTTGGCGTCGAGGTCGGCGACCTTGACGGCGTACTGGTCGGCATTGGGCAGGGGCGGCTGCACCGAAACCACGGTCACCGGGCCGGTTTGTGCCTCGAAACTGGCCTGCGGGCCGGATTCGACGTTCTGGGCCAGGGCCGGGCCGGCGGCCAGCAGGACGAGGCAGGCAAGGGGGGCATGGCGTTTCATGGAACGACTCCGGGTTTGGGATGGTGCGCCGGAGCCTTGCAAGGCCCGGCCCAACCCCGGATGAATCCGGCCGCCCGCCCGTTCAGCCAAAAGAAAGGCCGAGGGTTTCCCCGCGGCCCTTCCGGCAAACCATGTCGCGATGGCTCAGGCCAGGCCGGCCTGCTTCATCACTTCGGCGGCGTAGTCCTCGACCACCTTCTCGATGCCTTCGCCGACGGCCAGGCGCTGGAACTGCACCACGTCGGCGCCGGCGGCCTTGACGGCCTGCTCGACGGTCTGGTCGGTGTTCAGGACGTAGGCCTGGCCGTACAGGGTGACTTCGTTGACGATCTTGGCGACCTTGCCGGCCATGATCTTCTCGAGGATCTCGGCGGGCTTGGACTTGTCCTTGTCGGACATCTTCGCCATCTCGATTTCCTTTTCCTTCTCGACGAAGTCGGCCGGCACGTCGGCGGCCTTGTTGTACGGCGGGTTCATCGCCGCCACGTGCATGGCGATGCCACGGGCCAGCTCGGCGTCGCCGCCCTTGAGCTCGACCAGCACGCCGATGCGGCCACCGTGGATGTAGGCGGCGACGTGGTTGGCGCTCTCGATGCGGGCCAGGCGACGGACCTGCACGTTCTCGCCGACCTTGGCGATGACGGCGGCGCGGGCTTCCTCGACGGTGTCGCCGGAGCCGACCTTGGCCGACTTCAGGGCCTCGGCGTCGGCGGCGCCGGAGGCCAGGGCGGCCTGGGCGACGGCGTCGGCGAAGGCCAGGAAGTTGTCGTCCTTGGCCACGAAATCGGTTTCCGAGTTGACCTCGACCAGCACGGCCTTGCCGCCGTCCTGCGCCGCGACGATGCGGCCTTCGGCGGCCACGCGGCCGGCCTTCTTGTCGGCCTTGGCCAGGCCGGACTTGCGCAGGGCCTCGGCCGCGGCGTCGATGTCACCGCCGTTCTCGGACAGGGCCTTCTTGCACTCCATCATGCCGGCGCCGGTGCGCTCGCGCAGTTCCTTGACCAGGGAAGCAGTGATTTCCATGGGGGTCTCCAGATTCAGTGTGTGGCGCGCCGGCAGGAGGCCGGCGTGCGCGGAAAGGGGGGCCGCGGCGCAGCTTGGCGCCGCGGCATGACGCCGTTCTTACTTCGCGGCGCGGGGCGCGCGCGGGGCGCGGGCGCGCGGCGCCGGCTTCTTGTCTTCCTTGGCGACCGGGTTGCCTTCGCCGTCGAGCTCGACGAAGTCGTCGTCGGCGGCCACGTGGGCCTGCGGCGAAGCAGCCTTGCCCTCGAGCACGGCGTCGGCGGCGGCGCGCACGTACAGCTGCACGGCGCGGATGGCGTCGTCGTTGCCCGGGATGGCGTAGTCCACCAGGTTGGGGTCGTAGTTGGTGTCGACCACGGCGATGACCGGGATGCCGAGCTTCTTGGCTTCCTGCACGGCGATGTTCTCGTGGCCGATGTCGATCACGAACAGGGCGTCAGGCAGGCGACCCATGTCCTTGATGCCGCCCAGCGAGGCTTCGAGCTTGTCGCGCTCGCGGCGCAGGCCCAGCACTTCGTGCTTGACCAGCTTCTCGAAGGTGCCGTCGGTTTCGGCGGCCTCGAGTTCCTTCAGGCGGGCGACCGACTTCTTGACGGTGGCGAAGTTGGTCAGGGTGCCGCCCAGCCAGCGCATGCTCATGTAGGGCATGCCGCAGCGGATGGCTTCTTCCTTGATGGCTTCGCGGGCCGAGCGCTTGGTGCCGACGAACAGGATCGAGCCGCGCTTCTGGGCGATGCCCGAGACGAAGTTCATCGCGTCCTGGAACAGCGGCAGGGTCTTTTCGAGGTTGATGATGTGGATCTTGCCGCGGGCGCCGAAGATGTACGGACCCATCTTGGGGTTCCAGTAGCGGGTCTGGTGGCCGAAGTGAACGCCGGCTTCCAGCATCTGGCGCATGGTGACCTGGGACATGGTGTTTCCTTTGCAGACAGGGAGCCGGCCGCACGCTGGCGGCATCGAAGCTCCGGGGTTGGGCCTCCGCCAGGCCGCCGCCTCGAACCCGGAAACCATGGCCTGGCCACGGTCCGCGGGCACCCCGGGGCGGGGGATAGCCTGGCGTGTGTATTCACCGGTGACGCCCGGCGTGGGCGGTTCGCAAGCCCCCGTGAGGGGTTTTCCGAGCCCCGGGAGTATAGCCGGCTGGCCCAAGCGGCCGCAACTGGGCGATAATCCCGCCATGCATATCAGCCTGAAGAGCCCCGAGGACATCGAGCGCATGCGCGTCGCCGGCCGCCTGGCCGCCGAAGTGCTGCAGGTGGTCGCCCCGCACGTCAAGCCCGGCGTCACCACCGCCGAGCTCGACCGGATCTGCCACGAGCACATCGTCAACGTGCAGGGGGCCGTGCCCGCCAACGTCGGCTACAAGGGCTTCCCGGCCACGGTCTGCACCTCGGTCAACAACGTCATCTGCCATGGCATCCCCAGCGACGCCAAGGTCCTGAAGGACGGCGACATCATCAACATCGACGTGACCGTCATCAAGGACGGCTGGCACGGCGACACCAGCCGGATGTATTTCGTCGGCGAGCCCAGCATCAAGGCCCGGCGCCTGGTGGACGTGACGCGCGAGGCCATGTTCCGCGGCATCCGCGCCGTGCGCCCGGGCGCAACCCTGGGCGACATCGGCCACGCCATCCAGAAGTACGCCGAAGGCGAGCGGTTTTCCGTCGTGCGCGAGTACTGCGGCCACGGCATCGGCCGCATCTACCACGAGGACCCGCAGGTGCTGCACTACGGCCAGCCCGGCGCCGGCGTGGTGCTGCAGAAGGGCATGACCTTCACCATCGAGCCGATGATCAACGAAGGCTCGCGGCATACCAAGCTGCTGGGGGACGGCTGGACCGTGGTCACCCGCGACAAGTCGCTGTCGGCCCAGTGGGAGCATACGGTGGTGGTGACCGACGACGGCGTCGAGATCCTCACCCGCCTTCCCGGCGACGACAACGACCTGTGACCCGGGCCGGCCGGTGAGTGCCGCCCCGAACATCCCCGATTCCGAGCTGGCGACGGCGCTTGCCGCCGCCGCCGACGATGCCGGCTGGCGCGACGTCGCCAAGGCCGCGCTGGTCGCCCGGCGGGAACTGCTGCGCCAGCGATTCGACGCCGGCGAAGCGATCGACCGGCTGGTCTCGCGCTGCGCCGATGCCGCCGACAGCGTGGTGCGGGCCGCCTGGCAGCGCTGCCTGGGCGACACCCCCGGCCTGGACCTGCTGGCCACCGGCGGCTACGGCCGCGGCGAGCTCTACCCGCAGTCCGACATCGATCTGCTGGTGCTGGCCGAACCCGGGCTGCAGCAGCGCCACCAGGTGGCCATCGGGCGGTTCTTCTCGCTGCTCTGGGACGCCGGCCTGGCCACCAGCCAGGCCGTGCGCTCGATCGCACAGTGCGTCGAGGCCGCGCGCGAGGACATCACGGTGCTCACCGCCCTGATGGAATGCCGCGCGCTGGCCGGCGATCCCGGTGCGCCCAAGGCCCTGGCGGCGGCGCTTGCGCCGACGGTGCTGTGGCCGCCGTCCGATTATTTCCACGCCAAGCGCGAGGAGCAGCGGGCCCGTCATGCCCGCTTCAACGACACCGCGCACAACCTCGAGCCCAGCATCAAGGAAGGCCCGGGCGGGCTGCGCGACCTGCAGACCATCACCTGGATGGGCATGCGCCTGTATGGCGTGCCCGGCCTGCGCGCCCTGGTGCCGCTGGGCCTGCTGGGCGAGGACGAATGCGCCAGCCTCGAGCGCGAGTGGCGCGTGCTGGCGCGACTACGCTTCGGCCTGCACCTGCTGGCCGGTCGGCGCGAGGAGCGCCTGGGCTTCGACTACCAGAAGAACCTGGCGGCCATGCTCGGCCTCAAGGACGAACGCCGGGACAACCTGGCGGTCGAACAGATGATGCAAGGCTTCTTTCGCAGCGCCGCCACGGTGATGCGCATCAACGACCGCGTGCTGCAGCGCTACGAGGAACAGCTGTCGGGCCAGGAAGAGTCGGTGCCGCTGGGCCAGGGCTACGCGCTGCGCAACGGCTACCTCGCGATGACCGACCCGGCGCGGCTGGGCGAAGGTTTCGCGCCGGTGCTGGCGCTGTTCGTCGCCTGGGATGCCCAGCCCGACGCCCGCGGCCTGCATTCGGAAACCGCGCGCGCGCTGGGGGAGTCGCTCGGTGCGATCGGCCCCTACACCGACCAGCCCGAAGCGCTGCGCCGACAGTTCATGGACCTGATGCAATCGCCGCAGGCCGCGTCCACGCTGACCCGCATGGCCCGCCTGGGCATGCTGGCGCGCTACCTGCCGGCCTTCGGCAAGGTGTCCGGGCGCATGCAGTACGACCTCTTCCACGTCTACACCGTCGACCAGCACACGCTGACCGTGCTGGCCTACCTGGACGGCTTCGCCCGCAAGGCCGACGAGCGTTTCGGCATCGCCCACGAGGTCTGGCCGCGCCTGCGCAAGCCACACGTGCTGCTGTTGGCGGGGCTGTTCCACGACATCGCGAAGGGCCGCGGCGGCGACCATTCCGAGCTCGGTGCCGCCGACGCGCGGGACTTCGCGGCCGCGCACGGGATGCCGCAATCCGACGCCGACCTGCTGGCCTGGCTGGTCGAACAGCACCTGCTGATGTCCACCACCGCCCAGCGACAGGACATCTCCGACCCGGTGGTGGTGGCGCGTTTCGCCAACAAGGTGGCCGACCGCGAACACCTCGACTACCTCTACCTGCTGACCTGCGCCGACATCGCCGGCACCAGTCCGAAACTGTGGAATGCGTGGAAGGACCGCCTGCTGGCCGACCTCCATGCGGCCACCCGCTTCGCCCTGCGTCGCGGCCTGGAGAACCCGGTGCACGCCAGCGAAATCATGGCCGAGACCCGCGCCGCGGCGCTGGTCCGCCTGCTCGGCGAAGGCCTGAGCCGCGAGGAGGTCGAGCGCATCTGGGCGGCGTACCCGGACGTGGGCTTCCTGCGCTACCGCCCCGAGCAGATCGCCTGGCAGACCCATGGCATCGCCGCCTCGGCCGGCGCCGACACCCTGGTGATGGTGCGTCCGCACCTGGAGGACGGCGGGCTCGAAGTGTTCGTGCGCACGCCCGACCGCGACGGCCTGTTCGCGGCCCTGGTGGCCACCTTCGACCGCCTGGGCCTGAACGTGGGTGCTCAATTCGAGCGACGGCTTCGCGCTCGACAACTTCCAGCTTTTCGCGCCGCACGGACGCGCTCCCGAACCGGCCGCGGTCGAGGCGGCGCTCAAGCAGGCGCTGAAGGACCCGGCGAAGGTGAAGCCACCGCGCCGCGCCGCGCCGCGACAGCTGCGGCATTTCCGGGTGCCGGTGAAGGTGGGTTTCGATGAATCGGCCGACGGTCGCCGCACCCGCATGAGCCTGGTCTGCACCGACCAGCCCGGGCTGCTGGCCTCGGTTGCGCAGGTGCTGCGAAAGTTCCGCCTGCGCGTGCACGACGCCCGCATCGCCACCTTCGGCGAGAAGGTGGAAGATTTTTTCCTGCTGACCGACGAGGCCAACCAGCCCATCGGCGACCAGGCCCTCTTGGATCAACTGCGCGAGGCCATCGTGGCCGGCGTCGACGGAGACATGCACCATGGCAAGAAAGAAGCCCAGCACTGAACAGCTGCAGGCGATCATCGAGGACGCCTTCGAGCGCCGCGCCACCCTGACCGCGATGGAGATCGACGGCTCGACGCGGCCGGCGGTGGAGGAAGCGATCGAGCTGCTCGAGTCGGGCAAGGCGCGCGTGGCCGCGCCGCACGGCAAGCACTGGGAAGTCAACGAGTGGCTCAAGAAGGCCGTGCTGCTCTACTTCCGCATCAACGACATGCAGATGATGGAAGGGTTCCCGGCGCCCTACTGGGACAAGGTGCGGCTGCGTTTCGACAACTTCGACGACGCCGACTTCCAGAAGCTCGGCGCCCGCGTGGTGCCGGGCGCGATCGTGCGTTCGGGTGCCCACATCGGCAAGGACGTGGTGCTGATGCCGAGTTTCGTGAACATCGGCGCCCACGTGGGTGCCGGCACCATGGTCGACACCTGGGCCACCATCGGAAGCTGCGCCCAGGTCGGCAAGCACTGCCACATCAGCGGCGGCGCCGGCATCGGCGGCGTGCTCGAGCCGCTGCAGGCCAGTCCCACGATCATCGAGGATGGCTGCTTCATCGGCGCCCGCGCCGAAGTGGTGGAGGGCGTGATCGTCGAGAAGGGCAGCGTGATCGGCATGGGCGTGTTCCTCGGCCAGTCCACCCGCATCTACAACCGCGCCACCGGCGAGATCACCCAGGGCCGCGTGCCCGCCGGCAGCGTGGTGGTCTCGGGCTCGCTGCCCTCGGCCGACGGCAAGTATTCGTTGTATTGCGCGGTGATCGTCAAGCAGGTCGATGCGAAGACGCGTGCGAAAACTTCTGTCAATGAACTCCTGCGCGGCGCGGTAGAGTAAGCGTCCGACGAATCCACGACCCGGAGACCCGTAATGCGTCCTGATTTCCGACTTGGCACCTGGCTGCTGGCCGCGTGCCTGCTGCTGGCCGCCCCGGTACAGGCCCAGGTTGACCTGGCGCCCTTCACCAAGCTCGACACCTTCACCGACATCAAGCTCTCGCCGACCGGCGAATACCTCGCGGCCACCGTGCCGCTGGGCGACCGGACCGGCCTGGTGGTGATGCGCCGCGCCAACAACGAGGCCACGGCCCAGTTCGCGCTGGGCAAGGACACCCACATCGCCGACTTCGTCTGGGTCAACGACGGCCGCCTGCTGTTGTCCATGGCCGAGGCCTTCGGCATGGACGACACGCCCACGGCCACCGGCGAGCTGGTGGGCGTGAACGCGGATGGCAAGAACATCGAGCTGCTCACCGGCTACCGCGCCACCGGTGCGGGTCCCGGGACGCGCCTGCAGACGCGCACGCAGGAAGCGGTGGCGGCCTATGTGCTGGATACCCTGCCGGAGTCGGACCACGAAGTGATGATCGAAGTCTGGCCTTTCCACGACGATCCCTACACCCGGGTCGAGGTGCTGGACGTGCGCAGCGGCAAGCGCCGGCCGGTGACCCGTTCGCCGGTGCAGCGCGGCGAATTCAGCGTCGACCACGCCAGCCAGGTGCGCTTCGTCCGTGGCGTCGGCGAGGGCAATGCCAGCATGCTCTACCACCGCGCCGGCGAGGGCGAGGAATGGGCGCTGGTGAACGACGAAACCAAGACCGGCCGGACCGAGCGCGTGGTCGGCTTCTCCGCCGACAACCGCACCGCCTACCTGCTGACGGACAGCCGCAAGGCCCCCGATGCGCTGGTGGCCTTCGACACCACGACCGGGGAACGCCGCCTGCTCCTGCAGCATGACGTCGTCGATCCGTCGACCGTGCTCTACAGCCTGGGCGAACAGCTGATCCCGGTGGGCGCGCAGTTCGAGGGTGCCAAGGTCGAGCAGCTCTTTTTCGACGCGAAAGCCCCGGAGGCCGCGCTGTACACGATGCTGCAGGCCGCCTTCGCCGACCAGACCGTTTATGTCACCTCCACCACGCGCGACGGCAAGCTGGCCCTGGTGCTGGTGAAGGGCGGCAACAATCCCGGCGACTTCTACCTGTTCGATGTCCCGAACCGGAAAGCCTCCTACCTGCTCAGCCGCCGTGAGTGGATCGACCCCGCCGCGATGGCGACGGTGAAGCCGGTCTCGCTCAAGGCCCGCGACGGCCTGGCGCTGCATGGCTTCCTCACCCTCCCGCGTGGTTCGGACGGCAAGAACCTGCCCAGCGTGGTTTACGTGCATGGCGGTCCCTTCGGCGTCTTCGACCGCCTGGCCTTCGACACCGAGGCGCAAATGCTGGCGAAGGCCGGTTACGCGGTGCTGCAGGTCAACTACCGTGGCTCGGGCAACTACGGCCGCGGCTTCCAGGAGGCCGGTGCCCAGCAGTGGGGCAAGGCCATGCAGGACGACGTCACCGACGCGACCCGCTGGCTGGTGGAGCAGGGCGTCGCCGACCCGAAGCGGATCTGTATCTACGGCGGCAGCTACGGTGCCTACGCGGCCCTGATGGGCGTCGCCCGCGAGCCGGATCTCTATGCCTGCGCCGCGGGCACCGTGGGCGTCTACGACCTGGACCTCATGGTGCGCGAGGACAAGGGCGACAGCCGCTACATGGCCAACTTCTCCAGCCAGTGGGTGGGCGAGGCCGGCAGCCTGGCCGGGGTGTCGCCGACCCGCCTGGCCGACAGGATCAAGAACCCGGTGTTCCTGGCCGCCGGCGGCGAGGATCGCGTGGCGCCGGTCGAACACACCGAGCTGATGGAGAAGGCCCTGCGCAAGGCCGGCGTGCCGGTCGAGACGCTGTACTTCAAGAACGAGGGCCACGGTTTCTACAAGGAAGAGCACCGCGCCGAGTACTACGGCAAGCTGCTCGACTTCTTCTCCCGCCACCTCGGTGGCCAGAAGGCCAAGTGACCCCACGGGAGCTCCGGCAATGACGGTGATCTACGGCCTCGAGAAGTGCGACACCTGCCGCAAGGCGCGAAACTGGCTCAAGCGTTTCGAGGTGCCGCACGAGTTCGTGGATTACCGCGCCGAGCGGATCCCGGCCGATACGCTCAAGGCCTGGGCCACGCAGCTCGGTGGCTGGGAAAAGCTGGTCAACAAGGCATCGACCACCTGGCGGCAGCTGCCCGAGGGCCGCAAGTCGCCGGGCTCCGACCCGGAGTGGAGCCTGCTGCTGCGCGAGCACCCGGCGCTGGTGAAGCGCCCGGTGCTCGTCACCACGGACGGCACGGTGAGCGTTGGTTTCACCGACAACGGGTTCAAGCAGCGTTTCGGGGTGGGCAAGTGAGCGCGGTGCTTGAGCTGGCCCGGGAACTGATCGCCCGGCCCTCGGTCACCCCGGACGACGCGGGCTGCCAGGACCTGATCGCCGAACGCCTCAAGCGTGCGGGCTTCGCCATCGAGTGGCTCGACGCGGGCGAGGTGCGCAACCTCTGGGCCACCCACGGCAAGGGCGGCGACGTCTTCTGCCTGTTGGGGCATACCGACGTGGTGCCGCCGGGGCCGCGCGAGGCCTGGGACAGTGATCCTTTCGAGCCGAACGAACGTGATGGCGTGCTCTATGGCCGCGGCGCCGCCGACATGAAGGGCAGCGTGGCCGCTTTCGTGGTCGCCGCCGAAGAGTTCGTCGCGGCCCACCCGGATCATCCCGGCACGCTGGCGATCCTGCTGACCTCGGACGAGGAGGGCGACGCCATCGACGGCGTGCGCCAGGTCGCCCGGCGTTTCAAGGACGAAGGGCGGCCGATCCACTACTGCATCACCGGCGAACCCTCGTCGAAAGCGGCGCTGGGCGACCTGCTGCGCGTGGGCCGGCGCGGATCGCTGTCGGGCCGGCTGCGGGTAAAGGGCATCCAGGGCCACGTGGCCTACCCGGAAAAGGCCCGCAACCCCATCCACCAGGCGCTGCCGGCGCTGGCGGAACTCAGCGCGCGCGCCTGGGACGAGGGCTACCCGGAGTTCCCGCCCACCAGCTTCCAGATCTCGAACATCCAGTCGGGTACCGGCGCCAACAATGTCATTCCCGGCGACTGCGCGCTGCAGTTCAACTTCCGCTTCAACCCGGGCTGGACCGCCGAAAAGCTGGAAGCCGAAGTGCACGCGGTGCTCGACCGCCATGGCCTGGACTACGAGCTGCACTGGCATCGCAGCGGCGAACCCTTCCTGACCGGCGAAGGCCGGCTGCGCGCCGCCGCGCGCGCGGTGATCAGGGAGCAGCTCGATCGCGTGCCGGAGGAAAACACCGGCGGCGGCACCTCGGACGCCCGCTTCATCGCGCCTCTCGGCGCCGAGGTGGTGGAGCTGGGGCCCATCAACGCCAGCATCCACAAGGTCAACGAACATGTCGTCGTCGAAGAGCTCGAGCGCCTCCCCGCGCTTTACCGGGCCATCGTCGAACGCCTGCTGCTCGCCTGATCCTCCCGCTGTCCCTCCCCGGTGTTCCCCTGGTGGTTCGCTGGTCAGGCCGCGGCCTTGAACCAGGCCTGCTCGGCCGACACGCCGGCCTTCGCCGATTCGCGCAGTTCCCTGAGGATGCCCAGCACCTGGCGGTGCACGCCCTGCAGGCCCGCATGCGGCGTCTGCCGGGTCTCGTGGTAGACCACGGCCAGCCATAGCGCCACCGAACGCTGGCGCAGCTGGATCGAGCGGTCACGCACCCGGCCGGCCGCCACCGCGGCCACGGGACTCCAGGGCCGGTAGAGCATCGCTTCGCTGGCGCCGTGCCAGTGCGGCTGCGGCAATACGGACGCCGCCTGGATTTCCGCCAGGGTCTGGTCCGCGGTGGTCTTGCGCTGCGTGGCATCCATGGCGCGCACGGCCTTGAGCACGGCCGCCGCCTGGCGCTGCAACATCAGCTGGCGGCACTGCGCCAGCACGTTGACGAACATGTCCATCCAAACCTACCTCGCCGAAAGTGAACATCGGTGCGGTAGATCGCTCCCCCTGACGGCGATCTCTCCGTCCCTGTCCCGGCGGAGCGAGCCGGGGCAGCGCCCCGTTTATGGACCATTTAGTGACGGCTGTCAGGTTCTCGCTGCGGAAATGTGAACTGGTTCACGTTTCCGGGGCCAGGGTCAGCACGTGGGCGGCCTCCCCGGGCAGGAACGGGGTGGCTTCGCCGCCGACCCAGGCCGCGTGGCCGGCGCCCCAGAACGGCGACATCGGGTGGCCCGACTGGCCGCCGGGCATGTGCGCGAAGCCCTCGGCCTCGTGCCCGGGCGCCACCACCATGCGCTCACTGGCGCCGAAGCCCGGCGCCTGCACCAGCGGCATGTTGCCGTCGCCGGGCAGGGGCTCGGCCGGCATGCAAAGCAGGCCGCGCGCCGGCCCAAGCGCCGCCGCCAGGGGATGGCAGATGCGCGCCGTGTTGCGTTCTCCCCAGGTGCGCTCGGCCAGCGGGCCGCGTTCTTCGAGCTGGCCGCGGATGTCGCGGGCGGCGTCGGCCAGCAGGGCGTCCCAGCTTTCGTAGCGGCGTGGCAGCAGGTGGGCAGGGCGCTGCTTGACCAGGGGCCAGGCGAAGGCCTCGGCCTGCGGAAGGTCGGGCATCACGAAGTCCTCGCCCAGCGCCGCCTGGGCCGGGGCCAGCAAGCCGTTCTGGATGCGTTCGATCACCGCCAGGCGCCAGGCCCGCACGATGCGGTAGTCCACGGCATCCACCGCGGCGCGGCCGGTCCAGTCGGCGC
>CAXAYM010000020.1:0-13857 GCA_963973175.1 uncultured Arenimonas sp. | reverse complement strand
GGGCAGGCGGCCCAGCAGCCAGGCGAGGGCGTAAAGGAAACGGCTGGCGACGGGCACGGAAGGCATCGCCGGAGTGTAAGGGAATCGCCAAACGGCCCCGTCGGATTGACCGCTCCGACCAGCCACGGCGACCATGCCGCCATGATCGCCCTCATCCAGCGCGTGCTCGAAGCCAGTGTCCGGGTCGACGGCGAGTCCGTCGGCGCCATCGGCCCCGGCCTCCTGGCCCTGGTGGCGGTGGAGCCCGGGGACGACGAGCCCCGCATCGCCCGCATGGCCGAGCGCCTGCTGGGCTACCGGGTGTTCGCCGACGAGCAGGGCCGGATGAACCGGTCCCTGGTCGACACCGGGGGCGGCCTGCTGCTGGTCAGCCAGTTCACCCTGGCGGCCGACACCCGCAGCGGCATGCGGCCCAGCTTCACCTCGGCCGCCAGCCCGGAGGAGGGCCGCCGGGGCTTCGACCGGCTGGTCGAGCTGTGCCGGGCCCGGCACCCGGTGCTTGAAACCGGGCGTTTTGGCGCCCACATGGTGGTCAGCCTGGTCAACGACGGCCCGGTGACCTTCCGCCTGCAGTCCTAGGCCCCCGAAAACCCCCGGTTTATCAAACAGATAGCTAGGCGGACGGGCCTCCTGTATACTGCGCGGTTCCATTTTCCCTCGTCTCGGGACACGTTTTCATGGCCAACGATCGTCCGGCGCAGCAGTCCGAAATCAAGCAGCTGATCAGCAAGGGCCTCGAGCAGGGTTACCTGACCTATGCCGAGGTGAACGATCACCTGCCCGATGACATCGTCGATGCCGAACAGCTCGAAGACATCATCGGCATGATCAACGGCATGGGCATCGAGGTGCACGAGGTTGCGCCCGACGCCGAGACGCTGCTGCTCTCCGATTCCTCGTCGCAGCGCGATTCCGACGACACCGCCGCCGAAGAAGCCGCCGCCGCGCTGACCGCGCTCGACAGCGAGGGCGGCCGCACCACCGACCCGGTGCGCATGTACATGCGCGAGATGGGCTCGGTCGAACTGCTCACCCGCGAGGGCGAGATCGCCATCGCCAAGCGCATCGAGGAAGGCCTGAACCAGGTCCACGCCTCGCTGGCCAGCTTCCCGTGGTCGATCCAGCTGCTGCTCGAGGACTACGACCAGCACCTCGAGGGCAAGAAGCGCCTGAACGAGGTCGTGGTCGGCTTCCTGGACATGGAAGAGCCCGAGGAAGTGGTGCCCGACGCGGCCACCGCCAGCGACGAGGACACCGAGTCCGAAGACGACGATGACGCCACCGACGGCGACGACGAAGAAGAAACCGTCGTCGACACCGGTCCGGACCCGGCCGAGGTCGGCCGCCGGATGGACGCGCTCAAGGCGCTGTACACCAAGTTCCAGAAGACCCACGCCAAGTACGGCGCGTCCGACAAGAAGACCGTCAAGGTCCGCGAGGAGATGGCCGCCGAGTTCCTGCGCCTGAAGCTCCCGCTGGCGCTGATGGACGCCTTCGTGCGCAAGCTGCGCGAGGTGGTCAATTCGGTCAAGGAACACGAGCGCAAGGTGCTCGACATCTGCGTGCGCGGCGCCCGCATGCCGCGCAAGGACTTCCTGCGCGCCTGGCCGGGCAACGAGATCAACCTCGACTGGGCCGACGAAGTCATCCGCCGCAAGCAGAAGTGGGCCTCGGGCGTGCGCGAGCACAAGGACGAGATCGTCGCCGAGCAGCAGAAGCTGGTGGGCATCGAACAGTCCCTGTTCCTGTCGCTGCCGGACATCAAGGAAATCAACCGCGCCATGGCCTATGGCGAGGCCAAGGCCCGCAAGGCCAAGAAGGAAATGGTCGAGGCCAACCTGCGCCTCGTGATCTCCATCGCGAAGAAGTACACCAACCGCGGCCTGCAGTTCCTCGACCTGATCCAGGAAGGCAACATCGGCCTGATGAAGGCCGTGGACAAGTTCGAATACCGCCGCGGCTACAAGTTCTCCACGTACGCCACCTGGTGGATCCGCCAGGCCATCACCCGCTCGATCGCCGACCAGGCGCGCACCATCCGCATCCCGGTGCACATGATCGAGACCATCAACAAGCTCAACCGCATTTCCCGCCAGATGCTGCAGGAAATGGGCCGTGAACCGACCCCGGAAGAGCTGGCCAAGAAGATGGAGATGCCCGAGGACAAGATCCGCAAGGTGCTCAAGATCGCCAAGGAGCCCATCTCGATGGAGACGCCCATTGGTGATGACGAGGACTCCCATCTGGGCGACTTCATCGAGGACATCAGCATCGAGTCGCCGATCGACGCGACCACGAACCTGGGCCTGATGGAAACCGTGCGCGACGTGCTCGCCGGCCTGACGCCGCGGGAAGCCAAGGTGCTGCGCATGCGCTTCGGCATCGACATGAACACCGACCACACCCTCGAGGAAGTCGGCAAGCAGTTCGACGTCACCCGCGAGCGCATCCGCCAGATAGAAGCCAAGGCCCTGCGCAAGCTCCGCCACCCGACCCGCTCGGAACAGCTGCGCAGCTTCCTCGACCTCGAATAAGCCCGCAGCCACCCCTGTACTGTAGGAGCGGCTTCAGCCGCGAAAAAACGGCCGTGCAAGCGGCCGTTTTCGTTTACGATTCCCCCGCAACGGGCCTATAGCTCAATGGTTAGAGCAGGGGACTCATCGAAAGGTGTCGCCGTCCAGGAATGGGCGGACGAGAACGGGATGAATTCAGGGAAACCGCAGCGGCGTGGCGACACGGACGGCGGCAATCCTGAGCCAAGCCGGCGGTACACCGCCGGAAGGTGCAGAGACTACCTGGGGGCTGGAGTGCCCTTGATCACAGGCTAGAGCGTCCCGCACCCCACCCGCTTCGGCGAAGGGTGAAGAGATAGTCCGCGCCGGGGGAAACCCCGGGACCACGCGAATCCCTTGGTTCCAGGTTCGAGTCCTGGTGGGCCCACCAATTCCGCGTCACGGGATCGCCTCGGCGAAGGGCTTGATACCCAGGCTCCGGAAGATCGCTGCCGGCCGGTGCACGCGGTCACCGCGCACCACCAGCACGCCGCGGCGCAGCGCCGAAATGTCTTCCAGCGGATTGCCGTCCACCACCAGCAGGTCCGCGGCCTGTCCCGGCGCGATGCGGCCGACCTTCACCCCGGTTTCCGCGATGTCCGCCGCCGCCGACGTCGCCAGCCGGATGACTTCCGCATTCGGGATGCCCGCCTGCACGTAGAGCTCCAGCTCCCGGTGCAGCGTGAAACCGACGATGTCGTCCGTGCCGGGCACCAGCCGCACGCCCGCCTCGTGCAGCCGCCGGACCAGGCCCAGCAGCGCCTCCGCAGACGCGGCGTAGGTGGCGGCATTGTCATCGTTGATGTCGATCTCGCCGGCCCGGGCACCGCGCTGCACGGCGGGCGGCAGGTGATCGACGATGCTGCCCAGGATCGGCGAGAGCTCGCCCGAGCGATGGCGGAACATCCGGTCGAAGATCGCCACCGTCGGGTCCACCACGATGTCGCGTTCCTTCAGCAGCGCGATGAAGTCGCGAACCTCCTTGCTGTCGAGGTCGAGCTTGCCGGCTTCCTCCGCCACTTTCATGAAGCGGGCCGGCGTACGCGTATCGGTGTCGGCATCGGCGACGAAGTTCAGGAACAGCATGTTGATGTGCTGGATCTCGTCGAAGCCATCGCGCACGGCCTGCTCGGCGGTCATGAAGGCCGGGATGTGTCCCGAAAGACGAATCCCGTGGCCGTGCATGCGCTCGGCCATCGGCGCCACCCATTCCGGTGGAATGGAGGAGTAGATCTTGATCTGCGGGTAGCCTTGCCCGGCGTAGACATCGATCTGCGCAAGCGCCTGCTCCAGGGTGTCCACCGCCGTGCCGGTCGGCGCGGTGTACGGGCTCTTCTTGTCGATGAAGCCGGCCAGCTGCATGCGCGGCCCGATCAGTTGGCCGCTGGCGAAATCCGCCGCCAGCTTCGTCACCTGGTCGTGGTCGTTGCCGAGATCGCGGGCGCCGGTGACGCCGCTGGCGATGTGCAGCAGGCCGTCGCCGGGGCTGGCGTGCACGTGCATGTCCCACAGGCCCGGCAACACGATCCGGCCGCCTGCATCGATGCTGGCAAGGCCCGTGCAGTCGACCTGCGCCGGCGTGCCCACCGCATCGATGACGCCGTCCTTGACGCGGATGCTGGCGGCCGGGTTCAGGCGGCCCGTGTCCACGTCCATCCAGCGCGCGCCGAGCAGGCACCAGGTTCCGGGCATCGCCTGGGTCAGTTCCTTGGCGCGCGTGCGGAGCCAGTTCGCGCGGGCCTCTTCCTGCAGTCGGCCGGCCTCCTCGACGACACCCTCGGCGCCCTGGGGTGCCAGGCCCATCCAGCCGTAGCTCAACGCAAAAAGCTCGTTCTTCCCGTCCAGCCAGACGAACTCCGGCGTGAAGCCCAGGCCGGAGATGGCGTGCAAGGTGGCAACCACCGGCTGGCCGTCGACCTGGAAGGTGTGTTCCTGGAGAGCTTCGATGCGGGCCTCGCCGGCCGGCAGCAGGTCGAGGCGCTGGTCCTTCGCCTGCAGCAGCGCGCGGGCGAGCACGGCGATCTGGTCGGGCGTGCCTTCGGCAGCGGCGTAGAACATCGGCTCGTCTGCAACCCGCTTGCCGCTGTCCAGGGTGGACGTCCACGTCGCGGCACCGTCATGACGCTCGAAAGTCTCCCGGGCCGGCGCTCCCATGTAGCTGCGTCCCTCCACCGTGATCGCGACCGGCAAACCGTCGGCATCAAGGCGGATGCGTTCGTCGATTTTCGGCCCGCGCCCCCGGTCGGTGAACTCGAAGTGGCTGCGCCGCTCACCGTCCTCGTCGATGCGGGTGGTCAGCGAACCGGTGGGCTCGCCCTGGGTCAGCCAGTCATAGCGCAGCTCCCGTGGTTCGGCGGCCTGCAGGGCGGCGGGGGCGATCAAGAGCAGGACGAGAAGGCGCAAGGTCATGGCAGCAATCCCCGGAAGCGTCGCCAGACCCTACCGCAGCCCATGCATGCCCGATACAGGCACAAAGTCATGGCTCCGCGCCGGTTCAAGCCCCGCCCTGCCTGGCCCGGGACAGCCGCTCACCTCAGGTTTATGACTGGTGCGAGAAAGTCGGGGACGACAACACAAGGAGACGGAGATGACCAGGATTCCCGCCGATTCATTGATCGTCGTCGCCGACGGCACCAATGCCCGCGTCTTCCGCAACGAGGGCACGGAACAAAAGATCAAGCTGCACCAGTTCGACATCCTGGAGCTCGGCGAAATGATCGATGGCCCCGCCGGCAGCATGCCCAAGGACGCCTCCGACCAGCAGATCGTCGAGGCCACCTTCGCCAAGCAGCTGGCCCAGGTGCTCAACGACGGCGCCCTCAACCACCGCTACGAGCGCCTGGTGCTGGTGGCCGACCCGACCACGCTGGGTCGCATGCGCCCGCTGCTGCACCAGGAAACCCAGCAGCGGCTGCTGGCCGAGGTGGCGAAGACGCTGACCAATTCGCCGGTCGACGACATCCAGAAGACCCTGCAGGCGCTGCACTGACCCCAGGGCCGGGGGCGGGTCGCTTGACACGCAAATGCGAATCATTATCATCAATGCCGACCCTCCAAGGAGCCGGCCATGCAGTTCCCGCAAACCCAAGCAGCCCCGTCCCCGTCGGCCCCCCGCGCCGGCGTGCAGCCGGACCATGACAGCCGCGAGCTGATGCGCGGCAACCGCGAAGTCCTGATCCGCCACGGCGACCAGGTCTATCGCCTGCGCCACACGCGCAACGACAAGCTGATCCTGGTGAAGTAGGCCCGGGCAGGGCGGGCATAATGCGGCTTTCCGCCTCGTGAAAGTCCCGCCGATGCCCCTGCTGGAAACCGTCGAACAAGAAACCGGCCCCAAGCCCGCCTGGTCCATCCTCTGGCTGCACGGCCTGGGCGCCGACGGCCACGATTTCGCGCCGATCGTGCCCGAGCTGCTGCGGCCCGGCTGGCCGGCGCTTCGCTTCCTGTTCCCGCATGCGCCGGTGCGGCCGGTCACGCTCAACAACGGCGTGCCCATGCGCGCCTGGTACGACCTGAAGAACCTCGACCTCGACCAGCGCGCCGACGAAACCGGCGTGCGCGAATCCATCGCCCAGGTCGAAGCGCTGATCGAACGCGAGGACGCCCGCGGTGTGCCGCCCGAGCGCCTGCTGCTGGCCGGTTTTTCCCAGGGCGGCGCCATCGCGCTGGCCGCCGGCGTCCGTCGCGAGCGCGCCGTGGCCGGCCTCGTCGGCCTGTCCACCTACCTGCCCATGGGCTCGACCACGAAAGCCGAAGCCACGCCGCAGGCCCTGGCCACGCCGGTCTTCATGGCCCACGGCTCGCATGATCCGGTGGTGCCCGAGGGTTTCGGCGCCCGCAGCCGCGACCTGCTCAAGACCCTGGGCATGGACGTGGACTGGCACAGCTACCCGATGCAGCACAGCGTCTGCGCCGAGGAGATCCGCGACCTCGGCGACTGGATGGACCGGCGGTTTGCGGCGGGCTGAGCCCACGGCGTCTCTGGGGCATACTTCAGGGATGAAGCTGCTGATCGTCGACGACGAACCTCTGGCCCGCGAGCGCCTCAAGGCGCTGGTGGGCGAAGTGGGCGGGCACCTCGTGGCCGGGGAGGCCGCCAACGGCCGCGAGGCCGTCGAGCAGGCCGAAGCCCTGGGCGTGGACATCGTGCTGCTGGACATCTCGATGCCCCTGATGGACGGCCTGGAGGCTGCGCAGCACCTGGCGGGACTGCGGCCCGCGCCGGCCGTGGTG
Organism: uncultured Arenimonas sp.; assembly: GCA_963973175.1. Lineage (GTDB taxonomy): Bacteria > Pseudomonadota > Gammaproteobacteria > Xanthomonadales > Xanthomonadaceae > Arenimonas. The sequence continues at coordinate 7,072 of CAXAYM010000020.1, read as the reverse complement.
TTCTGCACCGCCTACGACCAGCATGCGCTGGCGGCCTTCGAAGCGGCGGCGGTCGATTACCTGGTCAAGCCGGTGCGCCGCGAACGCCTGGCCGAAGCGCTCGAACGCGCACGCCGGCACCGCAGCGCCCAGCAACTGCCCGACATCGGCAGCGGCCAGGCGCGCCAGCGCAGCCATCTCAGCGCCCGCCTGCGCGGCAGCCTGCGCCTGATCCCGGTCGACGAGATCCGCTACCTGCAGGCCGAGGAGAAATACGTCGTCGTGCACCATGCCCGCGGCGAAGATCTGATCGAAGAATCGCTGAAGTCGCTCGAGACCGAATTCGGGGACCGTTTCATCCGCATCCACCGCAATTGCCTGGTGGCCGCCGATGAATTCGCCGAATTGCGCCGCGGTGCCGACGGCCAGGTGCGCGCGATCCTGCGCAATGACGAAGCCGCGCTCGAGGTCAGCCGTCGCTGCCTGCCGACGCTGCGCGAACGCTTGAAACACCTCTAGGGGGAGGACGCATGGAAAAGATCCGCCTGGCCACGCGCGAGAGCGCGCTGGCGCTGTGGCAGACCGAGCACGTCGCCACGCTGCTGCGCGACGCGCACCCGGGGCTGCAGGTCGAGCTGGTGCCGATGACCACGCGTGGCGACCAGGTGCTGGACCAGCCGCTGGCAGAAATCGGCGGCAAGGGCCTGTTCCTGAAGGAGCTGGAGGTGGCGATGCGGGAAGACCGCGCCGACGCCGCCGTGCATTCGCTCAAGGACGTGCCGATGGAGCTTGAGGCCGGCTTCGCGCTGGCCGCGGTGCTCGAGCGCGCCGATCCCTTTGACGCTTTCGTGTCCAACACCTTTGCCGGATTCGAAGAGCTGCCCTTCGGCGCCCGCGTCGGCACTTCGTCGCTGCGCCGGCAGGCCCTGCTGCGAGCGCACCGGCCGGACCTGGTCATCGGCGACCTGCGCGGCAATGTCAACACCCGTCTGGCCAAGCTCGACGCCGGCGACTTCGATGCCATCGTGCTGGCCTGTGCGGGCCTGGAGCGGCTGGGCATGGGCGCCCGCATCCGCGAACGCCTGCAGGCGCCGCGTTTCATTCCCGCCGCGGCCCAGGGCGCGGTGGCGGTGGAAGTGCGCGCCGGCGACGACGCCACGGCCGCCCTGTTCGCGCCGCTGCACCACGCCGACACGGCCGCCTGCACGAGCGCGGAACGCACCATGACCCGCCTGCTGGGCGGCAGCTGCCGCGTGCCGATCGCCGCCTACGCCACCCTCAAGGGCGACAAGCTGTCGCTCGAAGGCCTGGTCGGTGATGCCAAGACCGGCAAGACCGTGCGCGGCTACGCCAGCGGCCCGGCCAGCGACCCGGACAAACTGGGCGAACACGTCGCCGACATGCTGGTCGCCCGCGGCGCCGACGCCCTGTTGCCTTGAGGACCTGTAGGAGCGCCTTCAGGCGCGAATCCCTTCTTTGCCAAAGGCAAAGCCAAAAGCTTCGCGCCTGAAGGCACTCCTACAATCGGCACCGGTCAGTAGTAGAGCATCACCAGGTGTCTGGCCTCGGCGAAAAACAGCCAACGCTCCACCAGCGCGCCGAGCAGCGACGCCAGCACCGCCACCGCCAGCACCGGCGTGGCGGCTTCGGGGACCATCCAGGCCAGCCAGCAGCAAAGCAGGGGCACCAACCCGAACAGCAGCAGCGCGATCACCCGCAGCTTGCGCGCGTGCTTGCGCGCCAGCACGAAGCCCATTTCCGTGGTCAGGTAGTTGGCTTCGGTATGCGGTCGCTCGAAGACGCTCGCTTCGCGACCGGCCGGCAGGCCCAGCGCGGAGGCGCGCGTCACCGGCAGAGGCTTGCGGTCGATTCGCCACCAATAAATCACTTTCAGCACCGACACGCCCCCGGCAAGCATCGCCGCGACCACCAGCAGCGGCGCGATCGCGACGCCGCCGGCCAGCCGCTGGCCCAGCAGCATCAGCAGCAGGCCGCACAGCAGCGCGAAACCCAGGTACACCGGCAGCACCAGCGGATGCCGCCAGGCCGGGATGGGCTTGAGCGAGGCATAGATCATCGCCGTGCAGACCACCGTGCCCAGCGCAGCCAGCAGTGCGGCCCAGACCACCCAGCGCACGCTGTCGGGCAGTCCGGCGCCGGCCTCGATGCCGCGCAGCGGCGCCGACAGCCACCAGGCCAATGCCAGCACCGGCAGGTAGACCAGCACCGCCATCACGCCCTCGCGGGAAAGCCAGGAGGTTCGCCATTGCGAAAACGCCCGCCAGGCCCGCCGCGGCTGGCCCAGGTGGCCCAGCGAGCTGAGCAGGCCGACGGTGAACAGCACCGCCGCGGCGGCCAGCAGGCCCAGGAACATCAGCGGCGTATTGCCCATCAGCGCACCCGGCCGTTCGAAGGCCAGCAGCAGCATCGTCCAGGCCAGCAGGCCGTAGCCGGCGCCCGACAGCGTGGAGAAAAGCAGTACGGAAAAGGCCGGATGCATGTCAGCGACTCAGGGCGCGGTCGAGCCAGCGCAGCAGCGGGTTGAGCTGCGCCGGGTCCACGGTTTCACGCGGGGTTTCCGGGGCGACACCGGCTTCGCCCGGCGGGCCCGCGCGGCGCGGCCGCGGTGGCAGGTAGCGGTTCACCGGCGCATAGCCCAGTTCCGGCATCAGGGGGACGCCGCCACGCTCGGCCACCAGCCGGGAAACCTTCGAGTCCGGGTCACCGAGGTCGCCGAAGTGGCGCGCGCGCGTCGGGCAGGCCTGGACGCAGGCCGGCTCGCGCGACACCTCGGGGATGGTCTCGTTGTAGATGCGGTCCACGCACAGCGTGCACTTCTTCATCACCCCTTCGACCGCGCTGTATTCGCGCGCGCCGTAGGGACAGGCCCAACTGCACAGTTTGCAGCCGATGCACTTGTCCTCGTCCACCAGCACGATGCCGTCGTCGGCGCGCTTGTAGCTGGCGCCGGTGGGGCAGACGGTGACACAGGCCGGGGTCTCGCAGTGCAGGCAACTGCGCGGGAAGTGCAGGGTGCTGGCCGGCTGGTCGTCGGTGGCCGCCACGTCGTAGCTGTGCACGCGGTTGAACCAGACGCCGCTGGGGTCCTTGCCGTAGGGCCGCTCGTCGGTCAGCGGGCCGGCGATGCCGCCGGCGTTCCATTCCTTGCACGACACCGCGCAGGCATGGCAGCCGACGCAGGTGTCTAGGTCGATGACCAGTCCGAGCTTCTTCTGCGATGGCTTCGGCAGCGAGGTCATGTCAGAACGGGAAGAATTTCGGGATCAGGAACACGGCCAGGCCCCAGAAGATGAGGTTGAGCGGGATGCCCATCTTCATGAAGTCCACGAACCGGTAGTTGCCGGCGTTGTAGACCATCGTATTGGTCTGGTAACCCACCGGGGTTGCGAAGCTGGTGGAAGCCGCGAACAGCACCGCCACCAGGAAGGGCGTCGGGCTGACGCCCAGGGAAACCGCGGTCGAAAAGGCGATCGGGGTGATCAGCACGGCGGCCGCGTTGTTGCTCATCAACTCCGTCAGCAGCGCGGTGGTCAGGTACACCGCGGCGAGCACCGCCAGGGGGCCGAAGTCACCCACCCAGTTTACGGAGAAATCGGCGATGCCCTGGGCCAGGCCCGACTTCTGCATGGCGATGCCCAGCGGCAGCACGCCGGCCAGCAGCACGATCACGCGCCAGTCGATGGCCTGGTAGGCCTGGTCATTGCCAATGCAGCGCGTGGCGACGAGGGCGATGCCGCCCAGGATCGCCGAGGCCACGATCGGCAGCCAGCCCAGGCCGGCCACCGTGATCGCCGCCGTCATGATGCCGATCGCCAGCCAGGCCTTGCGCTTGGGCAGCGAGGCTTCGCCGCGCTCGTTGAGCACGATCAGGTTGTGGTTGGCGCGCAGCACGTTGAGCTCGGACTTGGGTGCCAGGAGCAGCAGCACGTCGCCGACGTTGAGGTTCACGTTCTTGAGCTTCTCGCGCAGCACTTCGCCGCGGCGATGCACGGCCAGCACGGTGGCGTTGTAGGTCCACTGGAAGTCCAGCTCCTCCAGCGTATGACCCGCCAGGCGTGCACCGGGCGCGACCATCGCCTCCACCAGCACCTGGGCCTGGTCGTCGCCGTCGCCGCTGAACTGGCTGTCCTGCAGCTTGAACTCGGGCTCGAAGTCGAGCTTGCTGCCGTCCTTGAGCGACTTGATCTTCTCGAGGTTGCCGCGCACCAGCAGCACGTCGCCCTCGCGCAGGGTCTCGGCCCGCGGCGACCAGTGCTTGGTCTCGCCGCGCATCAGCTCCAGCACGTAAACCGAATGTTTTTCACCCAGCTGCGCCTCGGACACGGACTTGCCGATCAGCGGCGAGTCCGGCATCACCCGCAGCTCGGTGATGTACTTGCCCAGCTCGTAGGTTTCGGTGATGGCGGCCGGCGCGTGCTTGGGCAGCAGCCAGCGGCGCATCAGCAGCAGGTAGACGAAACCCACCGCCATGGTGATCAGCCCGACCGGCGCGAAGTCGAAGAGCCCGAACCCGGGATGGCCCAGGTCCTTGGCCAGCGAGTTCACCAGCAGGTTGGTGGAGGTGCCGATCAGGGTGCACACGCCGCCCATCTGCGCCGCGTAGGACATCGGGATCAGGATCTGCGAAGGCGACTGCTGGTTGGCCGTCGATGCCGCCAGCACCAGTGGCAGCAGCACCGCCACCGCCGCGGTGTTGTTGACGAAGGCCGAGATCGGGCCGACGACCAGCATCAGCAGGAGCATGAACAGGAAACCGTTCTTCACCCGCCCGAACAGCCGGCCCAGCGAAGCCAGCGCACCGGTATGGGCCAGGCCGGCACTGAGCACGAACATCGCCGCCACCGTGATGGTGGCCTCGCTCGAGAATCCCGACAGCGCCTCCACCGGCGTCACCAGGCCCAGCACCAGCAGGCTGGCCAGCACCAGCATCGCCACCACGTCCACCGGCAGCTTCTCGGTGACGAACAGCGCAACTGCGCCCACCAGCACGAGCAGCGTCAGGATGGCATCCATTTCCATCGTCAGGCTTTCCTGAATCGGGCGCCGTAGCGCAAGGGGGCATTGTCGCTGTTATCGCCCAGCGCGGCGAACTGCGGATGGCTTTCTTCGGCCGGATCGGCCTTGTGGATGGCCACGCGCAGGTCGAACCAGGCGGCCTGGCCGGTTACCGGGTCGGCGTTGGCGTAGCCGCCGTCGGGCAGCTTGTCGGAAATCAGGTGGTTGAGCAGGAAACCCTTCGTGGCTTCCGGCGCATCCGCGGCCAGCTTCCAGGCGCCGCGGCGCTTTCCGATCGCGTTCCAGGTCCACACCGTGTCGGGCTGCACGTTGCCGGCCAGGCGGCACTGCACGGTGATGCGGCCGTGGTGGGAATCCACGTGCACCCAGTCGTCGTTCGCCAGGCCGTGCCGGGCCGCGGTGTCGGGATGCAGATAGAGGAAATTGCGCGCCGTGATCTGCCGCAGCCAGGCATTCTGCGAACCCCAGGCGTGGTACATGAAGGGCGGCCGCTGGGTGACGGCGCTCAGCGGGTAACGCTTGAGGTCGAGCTGGCTGCCCTCGAAGGGTTCGTACCAGGTGGGCAGCGGGTCGAAATAGGTGGCCACGCGTTCGCGCTCGGCCTCGGGCGGCTGCACCGGCCCGTGGCCCTGCGCCGCGAGCCGGAACTTCTGCAGGGTTTCCGAATACAGCTGCAGCACCACCGGCTCGGCTTTCGCGATGAAGCCCATCTGCTGCGACCACTGCAGGTAGTCCCGGTTGGCCATCTTGAAATAGCGCCCCGCGGCGGGAACCTCGGCGCTCCAGAAGCCGCCGTTGGCGCGGTAGTGTTCAAGCTGGTCCGGGTTGGGCGCGCCCTTGCCGTGCTGCGTGCCGTCACCGCGCCAGCCGGCGAGCAGGCCGACGCCCGGCGCACGCTCGTGGTTGACGATGTAGTCGGCGTAACCCGCATAACGCGGCTTGCCGTCTTCCTTCACCAGCGCCGGCAGGCCGATGCGGGCGCCCAGGTCCAGCAGCACGTCCTGGAAACCGCGCACGTCGCGGCCTTCGCGCTGTCGCGACGGCTCCAGCACCGGGTGGCGGATGGCGTCCGCGGCCCGGTCGGCGTCGGAGATCGGCCGGTCGAGCAGCGAGATCGCGTCGAAGCGCTCCAGATAGGTCGTGTCCGGCAGCACCAGGTCGGCATACGCGACCATTTCGCTGGCGTAGGCGTCCGAGTAGATGATCTTCGGGATGCGGTACTCGCCGGCTTCGTCCTTGTCGGTCAGCCAGCGCATGGTCTCGGCGGTGTTCATCGCCGAGTTCCAGCTCATGTTGGCCATGAACAGGAACAGCACGTCCACCGGCGCCGGGTCCGCCGCCCAGGCGTTGCGGATCACCGTGTGCAGCATGCCGTGCACGGCCAGCGGGTAGCGCCAGGAATAGGCGTGGTCGATCCGCCGCGGCTGGCCGTCGGCGTCCACCAGCAGGTCTTCCGGGCCGTGGATGAAACCCAGCGGCGCGGCGTCGAGCGCGCCATTGGCCTGGCGCGCCTTGCCGGGCCGGTTCGCCGGCGGGATCGGCCGCGGGAAGGGCGGCTGGTAGCGGAAGCTGCCCGGCGTGTCCACGGCTCCCAGCAGCAACTGCAGCAGGTGCAGCGCGCGGCAGGTGTGGAAACCGTTCGAATGCGCGCTGATGCCGCGCATGGCGTGGAAGGACACGCCGCGTCCGACCATGCGCTCGTGGCGCACGCCGTGCACGTCGGTCCAGGCCTGTTCGATGAGGACCGGCTCGTCGAAGGCGGCCGAGGCCAGCTCGTTCGCCAGTCGCCGGATGGTCGCCGCCGGGACGCCGCAGCGTTCGGCGACGGCGTCGGGCGAGTATTTCGGATCGAGGTAGCGCTCGGCGACGAGCTGGAACACCGGGACAGCGCGGCGGCCGTCGGGCAGGGTGTACTCACCGACGATGGCGGGGTGGGTGCCGGATTCTTCTGCCGGGCGCGGCCCCCCTCCCAGCCTCCCCCCGCCAGCGGGGGAGGAGCCCCCAACGCTGCCACTCCCTCCCCCGCTTGCGGGGGAGGGCCGGGGTGGGGGCCCCC
>CAXAYM010000019.1:0-14189 GCA_963973175.1 uncultured Arenimonas sp. | reverse complement strand
GGCCGGGCAGGCCGGCGATGAGCTCGGCCACCGCGATGCCTTCCTCGAAGCCCTTGTGCGCCAGCATCGGCCCGCGCACGCAGTCGCCGACGGCCCAGACGCCGTCGACGCTGGTCTTGCAGTGTTCGTCCACCTCGACCTGGCCGCGCTCGTTGAGCTTCACGCCGCTGTCGTCGGCCAGCAGGCCCTTGGTGGCGGCCTTGCGGCCCACGGCGACCAGCAGCTTGTCCACGACCAGGGACTGGTCGGCCTTGCCGTCGTTGTAGGTCAGGTGGACTTCGTTCTTCTTGATCTCGGCCTTGCTGACCTTGGCGCCGAGCTTGATGTCCAGGCCCTGCTTCTTGAATTCCTTGAGCGCGACCTTGGCGGCCTCGGCGTCGGCCGCGGCCAGGAAGTCGGGCATGGCCTCGAGGATGGTGACCTCGGCGCCCAGGCGCTTCCAGACGCTGCCCAGCTCCAGGCCGATCACGCCGGCGCCGATCACGCCCAGGCGCTTGGGCACGGCTTCGAAGTCCAGTGCGCCGACGTTGTCGACGATGTGCTTGCCGTCGAACTTGGCGAACGGCAGCTCGATCGAATCCGAGCCAGCGGCGATGACGACGTGCTTGCCGACCAGCTCCACGTCCTTGCCGTCGTGCTGCTTCACCACCACCTTCTTGCCGGCGTGCAGCGTGCCGAAGCCGTAGTAGGCGGTGATCTTGTTGGCCTTGAACAGCTGGGCGATGCCGCCGGTGAACTGCTTGACGATCTTGTCCTTGCGGCCAACCATCGTCTTGACGTCGATCTTCGGATCCTTGGCGCTGATGCCGTGTTCGCCGAACAGGTGCTGCAGGTTGTGGAATTGCCGCGAGCTGTCGAGAAGGGCCTTCGAGGGGATGCAGCCCACGCGCAGGCAGGTGCCGCCCAGCGCCGGCTTGCCATCTTTGCCCAGGGCCGCGTCGATGCAGGCGGTCTTGAGGCCCAGCTGGGCCGCGCGGATGGCAGCGTGGTAACCGGCAGGGCCGGCACCGATGACGACGACGTCGTATTGCTCAGACATGGATAGACCTCTTCAAATTTCCCTCCCCCGCCAAGCGGGGGAGGGCAAGGGAGGGGGCAACGCCCTCTGGATTTACAGACCCAGCAACATCCGATGCGGATTCTCAAGCTGGTTCTTGATGTCCACCAGGAACAGCACCGCATCCTTGCCGTCGATGATGCGGTGGTCGTAGCTGAGCGCGATGTACATCATCGGCGCCACCACGACCTGGCCGTTCTCGGCGATCGGACGCTCCTTGATGGCGTGCATGCCCAGGATCGCCGACTGCGGCGGGTTGACGATCGGCGTGGACATCAGCGAGCCGAAGGTGCCGCCGTTGGTGATCGTGAAGGTGCCGCCCTGCAGGTCCTCGAGCTTGAGGCCGCCCTCGCGGGCCGCCTTGGCGTAGCCGGCGATCGAGGATTCGACGTCGGCGAAGCTCATGTTCTCGACGTTGCGCAGCACCGGCGTGACCAGGCCCTTTTCGGTGGCCACGGCGATCGAGATGTCGGCATAGCCGTGGTAGATGATGTCGGTGCCGTCCACGGAGGCGTTGACCGCCGGGAACTTCTGCAGCGCGTTGGCCGCGGCCTTGGCGAAGAAACCCATGAAGCCCAGCTTGATGCCGTGGGTCTTCTCGAAGCCTTCGCCCAGCTCCTTGCGCATGGCCATCACCTTGCCCAGGTTCACCTCGTTGAAGGAGGTGAGCATGGCGATGGAGTTCTTGGACTCCATCATGCGCTCGGCGATGCGCTGGCGGATGCGGGTCATCGGCACGCGCTGTTCCGGACGGGCGCCGCCGCCGACCTTGATGTGGTTGACGACGTCTTCCTTGGTCACGCGGCCGCCGCGGCCGGTGCCTTCGACCTGCGAGGGATCGACGTCGTTGCGCGCGGCGTGGGCGGCTGCGCCCGGGGGCAGCTCGGTCTTGCCGCCGGACTTGGCCGGGGCCTTGGCCGATTCGGCCTTTGCGGCCGGCTTGTCGTCCTGCTTCGGGGCGTCGGCCTTCTTTTCGTCCTTCGGCGCGTCCTCGACCGCACCTTCCTCGATGATCGCCACGACCTGCTGGCTGGTCACCGTATCGCCTTCCTTGAACTTGAGCTCCTTGAGCTTGCCGTCCACCGGCGAGGGCACTTCGAGCACCACCTTGTCGGTCTCGAGGTCGAGCAGGTTCTCGTCGCGACGGACGGAGTCACCGGCCTTCTTGTGCCAGGTGGCGATGGTGGCGTCGGACACGGATTCCGGAAGGACCGGGACTTTGACTTCGATGCTCATGGACAAGGTCCTGCTGGCGTGGAGTGGGGGCTTATTCGGCGGTATGGGTGTTGGGCGCGCTGACCAGGGCGTCTTCGATCAGCTGCGCCTGTTCGGCGTTGTGCGTGTTGAGGTGGCCGGCGGCCGGCGAGGCCGAGCGCGAACGCCCGGCATAGCTCAGCGACTGGCCCTTGGCGAGGCAGAAATCGAGATGGTGGCGGATCTGGTACCAGGCGCCCTGGTTCAGCGGCTCTTCCTGGCACCACACCACTTCCTTCGCGGCGCCGAAGCGCTTGAGTTCCTCGGCGAGCAGCTTGCGCGGGAACGGATAGAGCTGCTCGACGCGGACGATGGCGACGTCCTTGACCTTCTTCGCGGCCGCGGCTTCGACCAGGTCGTAATAGACCTTGCCGCCGCAGACCACGATGCGGCGCGCCTTCTTGGCGTCCTTGCAGGTGCTGTCCGGGATGAGGTTCTGGAAGCCGCCCTTGGCCAGGTCGTCCAGCGAGGACACCGACAGCTTGTGGCGCAGCATCGACTTGGGCGTCATCACCACCAGCGGCTTGCGGGTGGCGCGCAGCATCTGCCGGCGCAGCATGTGGAACATCTGCGCGGGCGTGGTCGGCGTGCAGACCTGGATGTTGTCGAGCGCGCACAGCTGCAGGAAGCGCTCCAGGCGCGCCGAACTGTGCTCCGGGCCCTGGCCTTCGTAGCCGTGGGGCAGGAACAGCACCAGGCCGCACAGCCGGTCCCACTTGGACTCACCGGAAGTGATGAACTGGTCGATCACGACCTGGGCGCCGTTGGCGAAATCGCCGAACTGGCCTTCCCAGATGTTGAGCGTGCCCGGCTCGGCGGTGGAATAGCCGTATTCAAAGGCCATCACCGCTTCCTCGCTGAGCAGCGAGTCGATGATCATGGCGTGCTCGGGGTTGTCCACCAGCTCGCGCAGCGGCATCACTGACTTGCCGGTGGCCTGGTCGTGCAGCACCGCATGGCGGTGGAAGAAGGTGCCGCGGCCGGAGTCCTGGCCGACGATGCGCAGCTTGTAGCCTTCCGACAGCAGCGTGGCGTAGGCCAGGTTCTCGGCGAAGCCCCAATCCATCGGCAGTTCGCCGGCGGCCATCTTGCGGCGGTCCTCGTAGATCTTGGCGACGCGGGCGTGCAGCTTGAGGTCTTCCACCGGCGCATTGATCTGCGTCGCCAGCTTGTCGAGCTCGCTGCGCTTGACGGCGGTCTTGACCTCGTCGGCCAGGGTGCCATCGAGCCAGGGCGACCAGTCCACCGCGAACGGGTCGGCCTCGACCTTCACCAGCTCGGTGGTGACTTCGCCCTTGTCGAGCTTTTCGCGATAGCCATCCACAAGCGCCTTGGCGCCGTCGGCGTCGATCACGCCTTCGGCGGCCAGCTTGTCGGCGTAGAGCTCGCGCGTGGACTTGCGGGCGCGGATGTTCTTGTACATCAGCGGCTGGGTCGCCGCCGGCTCGTCGGCTTCGTTGTGGCCGTGCTTGCGGTAGCAGACGAGGTCGATCACGACGTCGCGGCCGAATTCACGGCGGAAATCGAAGGCCAGCTTGGCGCAGAAGGCAACGGCTTCCGGGTCGTCGCCGTTCACGTGCAGCACCGGGGCGCCGATGATCTTGGCCGGGTCGGTGCTGTAGAGGGTGGAACGGGCGTCGTCCGGGCGGCTGATCGTGAAGCCGACCTGGTTGTTGACCACGACGTGCACCGTGCCGCCGACCGCGAAACCACGCGCCTGCGACATCTGGAACAGCTCCATCACCACGCCCTGGCCGGCGAAGGCGGCGTCGCCGTGGATGAGGATGGGCAGCACCTGCTTGCGCTCGCTGTCGCCGCGGCGCATCTGGCGCGCACGCACGGAGCCGGCGACCACGGGATCGACGATCTCGAGATGGGAGGGGTTGAAGGCCAGCGCCAGGTGCACCGGGCCGCCGGGCGTGGCGACGTCCGACGAATAACCCATGTGGTACTTCACGTCGCCGGAGTAGGCCGGGTCGTCGTTGTGCTCGAACTGGCCGCGGAACTCGTCGAACAGCTTGTGCGGCGGCTTGCCCATCGTGTTGATGAGCGTGTTCAGGCGGCCGCGGTGGGCCATGCCGATGACCACGTCCTTGATGCCGGCCTTGCCGCCGTGCCGGATCAGGGTGTCCATCAGCGGGATCAGCGAATCGCCGCCTTCGAGCGAAAAGCGCTTCTGGCCGACGAAGGCGGTGTGCAGGTACCTCTCCAGGCCTTCGGCCGCGGTCAGGCGCTCGAGCAGGCGCAGGCGGGCCTCCTTGTCCAGGCCATAGCCGGCGGTGGCGCCCTCGAGGCGCTGCTGCATCCAGCGGCGCTGCTGCACGTCGGAGATGTGCATGAACTCGGCGCCGATGCTGCCCGAATAGGACGCACGCAGCTTGGCCAGCAGGTCGCGCAGCTTGTACTTGGGAGCGCCGAACCAGGTGTCGACGGTGAACTCGCGGTCCAGGTCGGCGTCGGCCAGGCCATGGTGGGCCAGGCCCAGGTCGGGGGCTTCGGGGCGCGTCATCATGCCCAGCGGATCGAGCTGGGCGCCCAGGTGGCCCCGGGACCGGTAGGCGGTGACCAGCTTGCCGACCGCGGCCTGCTTGCGGGCGGTTTCGTCGTCGACGCCACCCGACTGCGGGGCGCGGGCGGCGGCCTGGACCCGGGCCATGACCGCCGAATGGGGCACGTCGCCGGCTTCGCGGCCCTTGAAGCCGTCGAAGTAGGTTTTCCAGGCGGCGGGCACCGCATCGGGATCGACCAGGTACTGTTCGTACAGGTCTTCGATATAGGCGGCGTTGCCGCCGGCGAGCTGAGAGGTCTGCTTAAACTTCTTGATCAGACTGTCCACGACCCTGGCCTGGCCCGTCTCGACGACGGGTAAGTGATTGATGGAATGGGATGTCGGGGCGCCGCGCGAGGGCGACGACAAGGCCCGGGATTATAGCCCGCACGGCCAGGCTTTAGAACCCGACGGGGGTGCCGGACCCGGGATGTTCAGATGCCCAGGGCCCGGAATTCCGTGCACGCGCGTGAACGCTCCCAGACCCGGCCGAAGTGCTCGGCCAGTTGCCGGGTGCGGGCCGGGTGGGCCGGGCTCCAGTCGCCGTCCCAGCGGCTGCCGAGCTGGCGGAACAGGTAGCCATCGCGGTCATTGCCCAGGAAGGCCGAGGGGTACTGCAGGTCCACGTCCTCGATCGGCGTGCGGAACTGGAACACCGAGGTCAGGCGCTGCGCCAGGCCCAGCAGCGGGTGGCCCTGGCCCTGCACCGCGGCCGGGTCCAGGACGATGAGCTGCACCACGCCGCCGCGGCCGGCGGTCGCGAAGCGGCGGAAGGCGTCGATTACCGCGGGCTGGGAATAAAGTACCGGATCAAGGTCGCGGCTGAAGAGGAAGATCTCGCGCCGCGCATCCCCGACGATGCGGATCGTGGCCTCGGTTGCCGTGGACAGGCTGTCGAACTCCACGGCGGCCACCGAGGGGCCCCGGGGGCGCGCCGGTGGGCGTTCGGGGCCGGCCAGGGGTTCGAGCGCACGGCGCATCGCCTGGTGTTCGATGCCGGCCTCCATGAAGCGCTCGCCGTAAGGCTCGAAACCGTGCCGGGCGTAGAAATCCAGCGCCGAGACCTGGGCATTGAGCTTCACTTCGTTCCAGCCCAGGCCACGGGCCTGGTCCATCAGCGCCACCAGCAGGGCGTCGCCGACGCCACGGCCCCGCCATTCGCGCAGCACGGCCATCCGGCCGATCTTGTGCTCGGGCGTGAGGCGGCCGGTGCCGATCGGCTGGCCGTTCCCGTCGCGCGCCAGGACATGGTGGCTTCGGGGATCGAGCTCGTCCCATTCCTCGTCCTCGGGCACCTTCTGCTCGAGGATGAAGACCGTTTCCCGGACCTTGCGCAGGTCCGGCAGGTCGGTGGCGTAGTCGGCGGGTTCGATGCGGAAATCGGTCGGGATCATGGCGTCACCGTCGGCGTCGGGGCTTGACCAGCTGGTAGTGGCCGGCGGCCACCAGGGTATGCAGGGCTTCACGGCCCGCGGCGCCGAGCGCGGCCAGGGCGCCGGCGTCGACACGTTCGGCCGCGGCCAGCCGCCTGGCATCGGCGGGGCCCATCGGGAGCACCAGGCCGTTGGCGAACAGCCTGGCCTTGCGGCCATCGCGTGTCCAGGCGACCCGGGAATGCGGGTGGCGCAGCAGCATGCCGCCCTGGTCCAGGGCGCTGGCCACCGCGGCCGTGCTCGGCGGGCGGGCAGGCGCAGCGATCTCGCCACCGGCGCGGTACTGGGTGATGAAGCAGCCGAACCAGGTGCGCAGGCGGGTTTCATCCAGCGACAGCAGGTCGGCCAGCGCGGCGCGCAGGCGTGAGAACGCGGCCTCGTCGATCTCCCAGGCGTCCTCCGGGGGCTGCAGGTCGGGATCCGCGTAACGCGCCTCGTCGGGAAGCGACGCGGCCAGTTCTTCGGCGAGGTCCACCATCAGTTCGGCGCGGGAGGGTGCACGCATGCCGACGGAAAAGGTAAGGCAGGCGTCCTCGGCGACGCCGTGGTGGGGCACGCCGGGCGGCAGGTAAAGCATGTCGCCGGGGCCCAGCACCCAGTCGTGGTCGGCGTCGAACCGGGACAGCAGCTTGAGCTCGACGTCGTCGCGGAAATCGAGCGGCGCCCCCGGGCGGCTGTCGATATGCCAGCGCCGGTGGCCCTGTGCCTGCAGCAGGAAGACGTCGTACTGGTCGACGTGCGCGCCGACCGAACCGCCGGGCGCCGCGAAGCTGACCATGATGTCGTCCAGCCGCCAGGCCGGCAGGAAGCGGAAGGCATGCAGCAGGTCGCGGATGTCCATGTCCCACTTGTCCACGTCCTGCACCAGCAGGGTCCAGTCCTGGCGGGGCAGTTCCGGGAACATGGCTTCGTCGAAGGGACCCGTGCGCAGCTCCCAGCGGTCGCGCCTGCGGTCGTGCAGCACGATGCGCGACAGCGCCGATTCCTCGCAGGCGAGCCCGGCCAGGTCCTCGGGCGATATCGGCGACTGGAATCCCGGGAAGGCCTGGCGCACGAGCAGGGGCCGCTTCTGCCAGTAGTCCCGCAGGAACGCCGCCGCCGGCATGCCCAGCGGCTGCCTGGTCGATCCGGTGACTTCGATCGGCGGACTTTTCATGCCGGGCGGACTCAGATCGAGCGGGCCAGCGTGGTGGCGTGGCCGACGTAACTGGCGGGGGTGAGGGCGAGCAGGCGGGCCTTGGCGTCGGGCGGCAGGTCGAGGCCGTTGATGAAGTCGCGCATCGAGGCTTCGGTGATGCCCTGGCCGCGGGTCAGGGCCTTGAGCTGTTCGTAGGGGTTGGGCAGGCCATGGCGGCGCATCACGGTCTGCACGGGCTCGGCCAGCACTTCCCAGGCGGTGTCGAGGTCGGCGGCAAGGCGTTCGGGGTTGGCGCTGAGCTTGCCCAGGCCACGCTGCAGGGCGTCGAGCGCGATCAGCGAATGGCCGAAGGCGGTGCCGAGCGCGCGCAGCACCGTGGAGTCGGTGAGGTCGCGCTGCCAGCGGCTGATCGGCAGCTTCTCGGAGAAGTGGCCGAGCAGCGCGTTGGCGATGCCGAAGTTGCCTTCGGCGTTCTCGAAGTCGATCGGATTGACCTTGTGCGGCATGGTCGAGCTGCCGACTTCGCCCGCCTTCACCGCCTGCTTGAAGTAACCCAGCGAGATGTAGCCCCAGACGTCGCGGCACAGGTCCACCAGCACCGTGTTGATGCGGCGCTGGGCATCGCAGAGTTCGGCGATGCCGTCGTGCGGTTCGATCTGGGTGGTGTAGGCGTTGAAGTCCAGGCCCAGGGATTCGACGAAGCGCTGGGCCAGCGCCGGCCAGTCCACGTCCGGGTAGGCGACCACGTGGGCGTTGTAGTTGCCGACCGCGCCGTTGATCTTGCCGGGGAACTCGATCCCGTGCATCACCGCCACCTGGCGCTGCAGGCGCGCCACCACGTTGGCGATTTCCTTGCCGACGGTGGTCGGCGAGGCGGTCTGGCCATGGGTGCGCGAGAGCATCGGCAGCGCGGCGTGTTCATGCGCCATCGCGCGCAGGGTGTCGATCACGTCGGCCGTCCTGGGCGCGATGACCTTCGTGTAGGCCTCCTGCAGCATCAGGGCATAGCTGAGGTTGTTGATGTCCTCGCTGGTGCAGGCGAAGTGCACGAATTCCAGCGCCGGGCCGAGTTCGGCATCGTCCTTCAGGCGCTCCTTGATGAAATATTCGACCGCCTTGACGTCGTGGTTGGTGGTGCGCTCGATTTCCTTGACCCGGGCGGCGTCGGCCACGCTGAAGCCGTCGGCCAGGCCGCGCAGGCGCGCGGCGGCGGCGTCGGCGAAGGGCGCCAGCTCGGTGATGCCGGGTTCGGCGGCCAGGGCCAGCAGCCATTCGACCTCCACCCGGACGCGGGCGCGGACCAGGCCGTACTCCGAGAAGATCGGCCGCAGCGCCTCGGCCTTGCCGGCATAGCGGCCGTCGATGGGGGACAGGGCGGTGAGGGCGGCGTCGGACATCGGTCGGGCTCGGGCAAGGCGGGGAGGGCCCGTATTCTACCCGCTCACCGCCGGCCCTCGTCCCCTGTAGGAGCGCCTTCAGGGGCGAATCTTTTGACTATGCCCTTGGCAAAGAAGGGATTCGCGCCTGAAGGCGCTCCTACAAGGGGCGTTATGCTGGAGGCACGACCCACCGGAGCCCGACATGGCCAGCAAGACCCGCACCGAATCCGACAGCCTGGGCGAGCTGCAGGTCCCCGCCGAGGCGCTCTACGGCGCCCAGACCCAGCGGGCCGTCCAGAACTTCCCGATCTCCGGGCTGCGCATGCCGCGCGACTTCATCCGGGCCCTGGGCCTGGTCAAGGCCGCCGCGGCCGGCGCCAATGCCTCGCTCGGCCACCTGCCCGACGACGTGGCGGACGCCATCCGCGACGCCGCGCTGCAGGTCGCCGCCGGCGACCTCGACGGGCAGTTCCCGGTGGACGTCTTCCAGACCGGCTCGGGCACCTCGAGCAACATGAACGCCAACGAGGTGATCGCCCGCCTGGCCTCGAAAGGCCGCAAGTCGCCGGTGCACCCCAACGACCACGTCAACATGGGCCAGAGTTCGAACGACGTGGTGCCGACGGCCATCCAGGTCGCCGCGGTGCTGGCCTGCCGCGAACGCCTGCTGCCGGCGATCAAGTACCTGCGGCTGGCCATCGACCGCAAGGCCCGCCGGGTCGGGAAAGCCGTCAAGACCGGCCGCACCCACCTGATGGACGCCATGCCGTTGACCCTGGGCCAGGAGATGGGCGCCTGGTCGGCGCAGCTGGCGTCGGCGGCCGAGCGCATCGACGACGGCCTGGGCCGCCTCAATCGCCTGCCCATCGGCGGCACCGCGGTGGGAACCGGCATCAATGCCGACCCGCGCTTCGGCCGGCGCGTGGCCAGGGACCTGGCCAAGCTGTCGGGCCAGCGTTTCGTCCAGGCGGACAACCTGTTCGAGGGCATCGCCGCCCAGGACGGCGCCGTGGAACTCTCGGGCCAGCTCAATACGCTGGCGACGGCGCTGATGAAGATCGGCAACGACCTGCGCTGGATGAACTCGGGGCCGCTGGCGGGCCTGGGCGAGATCGAACTGCCGGCGCTGCAGCCGGGCAGTTCGATCATGCCGGGCAAGGTCAACCCGGTACTGCCCGAGGCGCTGTGCATGGTTTGCGTCCAGGTCATGGGCAACCACGTCACGGTGACCGTGGCCGGCGCCAGCGGCAATTTCCAGCTCAACGTGATGCTGCCGGTGATCGCGCACAACCTGCTGCAGTCGGTCGAACTGCTCGCAAACGCGATGCGGGTGCTGGCCGACGGCGCGATCGCCGGTTTCAGCGTGCGCCACGACCGCCTGGAGCAGGCGCTGGCCCGCAACCCGATCCTGGTGACGGCGCTCAATCCGGTGATCGGCTATGAAAACGCCGCGGCCATCGCCAAACAGGCCTACCGCGAGGGCAGGCCGGTGCTGTCGGTGGCGATGGAACGCACGGGCCTCAATGAAAAAACCCTGCGCAAGCTGCTCGACCCGGCCGCCCTGGCCGAAGGCGGTATCCATGGGGCGCCGGGCGGGGGCGGTGGCTGACCGCCCCGCGCGGATTCAGTCCTTCGGGACGCTGACTTTGCCGCGGACGCGGCCGTGGTCCACGTCGCCGCTGCCGAGCTGTTCCACGTCCAGGTCGCCGGCGACATCATCGACATCAAGGTCGCCGGAGCCGATGCGGCCGACGCGTACGTTGCCGCCGACGCCGTCGAGCGTGACGTCACCCGAACCGACCGAGCCGACGTCGACATCGCCGCGGATCCGGCTGGCATCGAGATCACCCGAGCCCACCGAGCGCACATCCAGGCTGCCGATGTCGTCGAGTTCGATGTCACCCGAGCCCACTTTTGCGGTGACGGGGCCGGCAACGCCACGCACCTCCAGGTCGCCCGAGCCGACTTCGGCGGACAGGCTGGCCACGCCGTTGATGTGCGCGTCGCCCGAGCCCAGGTCGATCTCGTAGGCCAGGCCGGCCGGCAGGCGCGCCTCGACTTCCATGTAGGCGTAGTTGGCGTTGAAGAAGATGCCGGAGCTGCGGCCCTTTCGCTCGATGCGCACCAGCAGTGTGTCGCCGCTGCGTCTGGTGTCGGTCACGAGTTGCGGCAGGTAGTCGGGGTCGGAGGCGCAGGCACGCACCCGCATCGAGGTGGCGGCATCGCCGGCGACGCCATCGACGCGCAGGTCGTGCGAGGTCACCTCGAAGCGGACAAGGCGGATGCCGTCCAGGTCCGGCGTGAGCTCGCGGTTGTCTTCGTGCTTGCAGTCGCTGGCCGTCGCCAGGCCGGAAACCAGGAGCAGGGGCAGGGTGAGCAGTTTCATGGTTGGGCCTCCGGGCTCAGTTGACGTTGACGTGGCAGTCGTCGATGTCCGACGGGTCCATCTCGGCGTAGGGCGCGAATTCGGGCACGGCTTCGGCCAGGGCCTGCTGGCTCTCGTACAGCGCCGGCAGGCGTTCGCAGAGCGACATCGCGACCGACTCGATCTCCTTGGCCTTTTCCTTGGCGTTCTTTTCGACGGCGGCGGTTCCCTCTCCGCTCAGTAGGCCGTTGATGGCAATGCCGATGCTTTCCTTGGCCAGCTCGGCGCTCTGCATGCCGATGCCGGCGCCGGCTTCGGCGATGGCGGCGACATGGCCGCGGTAGGCCAGGGCGAGTTCGCGCTGCTCGGGATCCAGTCCCACGGCCTTGCCGTCGATGAGCATCTCGCCGTCGGGCGTCAGCTCGGCGTGGGGATGACCCTTGCCGCGGCCAAGATCCAGGTTCTCCCTGGCCATTTCCTCGCGAACCTCCCGGGCCACCTTCTCGGCGAGCGTGAGTTCGCCGCCGCCGTCGTCCTTGCCACCGCAGCCGGCCAGGGCCAGCACCGGGACCAGAAGAAACAGGGGAAGTCGGGACATGGGGAACCTCTTGCAGTGTGAAGGGAGGCAAAAAAACAGCGGGGCGGCCATCCAGGCCCGCCCCGCCGGGGGAGTCAGCCTTCGTCGCGGCTGCGGCGGTAGTGCACGGCGCCGAAGATCATCGCGATGCCGACGGCCGCACCGATCCAGAGGTCGAGGGTGGCAAAGGCACCCCAGGACTGCTGGGCCGAGAAGAGGAAGACGATGTCCTCGGGGCCGTCCGGATTGAAGTTGACCAGGCGCGGATCACTGGCGCCGCGGTAGACCAGGTCCATGCCGGGGACCGTGCCCAGCAGCAGGCGGCCAACCACGTGCTGCCAGAACCAGGCGGCGCTGGAGCCGAACATCTCCATCACGTCGAACCAGGTCACCAGGATGCCGGCGAACACCGGCACCAGCAGGGCCCACAGGAAGGGCTTGGTGCGTGCCCAGGCCGAGACCAGCATCAGCCAGCCGACGGTGGGCAGGGCCCAGGCCGCGTAGACGGGCAGGGTGGCGAGCATGTGGAAGGCGATCTTGAGCGGGCTGGCCGGGCCCCAGATCAGCGAGACCGGGTTGCCGCCATGGAAGAGCACGTAGAGGCTGAGCAGGACCAGGAAGCCGATCGCCGTGATGATTCCCGCGCCCATCGCGAAGAGCGGGGCCACGACCAGGGCACTGGTCACCTTCGACAGCACCGTCTGGCCATCGGACAGCGGCAGCGACTTCCAGAACAGGATGCTGCGGTCCTTGCGCTCGTCGTACAGGGCGCCCAGGCAGTAGAAGAACACCACGAAGGCCAGCACGATCAGGGGCCAGGAGCCAGCCATCAGCGTGCCCAGGTCGAGCCCGCCGCCCAGTTCCGCCATTTCCTTCGGCGTCAGGGTTTCGGTGAGCTGGTTGAGCTTGACGCCATTCATCTGCAGCTCGCCCTGCTCGACGCTGCGGCGCATGCTTTCGCCGGCGATCACGGCCAGGGCGCTGATGACCAGGAACACGCCGCCCGTGATCAGCGGCGCCCACAGGAACCCTCCACGGTGTTCCCAGTATTCACGCTTGAGAAGCCATTTGAAGGTGTTCATGCGTAGGTTCCTTTCATGGTGGCGACGAACAGGTCGGCGATGCCGGGGTTGCGGACCTCGCCGAAGCTGGCGACCTGTTCGCGGGGCACGCCGTCGAACAGCATCACGGCCTTGCCGAAGACGGTGCGTTCGTCGATGGGTTTGAGGGCACGGGCTGCCTCGGCCTTGTCGGCGGGTACCATCACCTCGGTGAAGCGTTCGCCCACTTCGTCCATCGTCGCGGAAAGCACGATCTTGCCCTCGCGGATGAACATCAGGTCGGTGAGGATGTGTTCGATCTCCTCGACCTGGTGGGTGGTGACGACGATGGTCTTGTTCTCGTCGAAGTAGTCCTCGAGCAGGTTCTGGTAGAACTGCTTGCGGTAGAGGATGTCCAGGCCGAGCGTCGGCTCGTCGAGCACCAGCAGCTTGGCATCGATGGCCATCACGATCGCCAGGTGCAGCTGGACGATCATGCCCTTGGACATCTGCTTGACCTTCATCTGCGGGTGCAGCTTGGTGTGCGCCAGGTAAGCCTCGGCCTTCTTGCGGTCGAAGCGCGGGTGCACGCCGGCGACGAAGTCCACCGCGTCCTTCACCTTCAGCCAGCGCGGCAGCACGGCCACGTCGGCGATGAAGCACACGTCCTGCATCACGTCGTCGCGCTCGGTGCGCGGGTTCTTGCCCAGGACCTTGAGTTCGCCTTCGAAGGGCACGAGGCCGAGCGCGGCCTTGAGCGTGGTGGTCTTGCCCGACCCGTTCGGGCCGATCAGGCCGACGATGCGGCCGGCGGGAATGTCGAAGCTGACCGAATCAACGGCGCGGACACCCTTGCCGTAGGACTTGGAGAGATTGCGGGCGGAAATGACGGCGCTCATCAGTGGGTCTCCTTTGCCTGGGCCATGAGTTTCCCGATGTCCAGGCCGAGGCGCTGGATGCGCTCGACCACCAGCGGCCATTCTTCCTTCAGGAAGCGGTCCCGCTCGGATGCCAGCAGGTTTTCGCGTGCCCCTTCGGTCACGTACATGCCAAGTCCCCTTCTTTTTTCCACGAGTCCTTCGTCCGCCAGCTCCTGGTAGGCGCGGGAGACGGTGATTGGGTTGAGCTGGTATTCAGCGGCGATCTGCCGGACCGAGGGCAGGGCCTCGCCGGGCTGGAGGATGCCGTCGAGCATCATCGCCACCACTTTGTCTTTGAGCTGCCGGTAGATCGGCGCACTGTCATTCCAGGCGATGGTCATTTCAGGACTCCTGGCGGGGCATGAGGGCGGCCATGGACACGTAGGGCATGGCGATCTGGCGCTTGAGGGCGCCGCGGCTGATCTGGTGCGCCCGGAGGATGGCCTCGGCGTCCGGGCCGGCCTGTTCCTCGGCGGCG
>CAXAYM010000018.1:0-14201 GCA_963973175.1 uncultured Arenimonas sp. | reverse complement strand
GTCGGCGACGCCAACCGCCTGGCCGGCGGCATCGGCCAGGCGCTGATCTCCACCGCGGCCGGCCTGTGCGTCGCGATCCCGGCGGTCATCTTCCACCGCTACCTGCGCGGCCGGATCACCGAATACGTGGTCGAGATGGAGCAGCAGGCCACGGCCCTGCTCGACGCGCTGGAAGAAGAGCCGTCGGCCAGCCCCGGCAAGCCGCCGCGCGCCACCAAGCGAGGCAAGGCGTGAGGCTCAGCACCGGCCGGGTTCCCGACGAACCGGAGATCAGCCTGGTCTCGCTGATCGACGTGGTGTTCTGCCTGATCATCTTCCTGGTGGTCACCACCACCTTCGACCACCGCTCGGCGCTCAAGATCGTGCTGCCCACGACCGATTCGCGCAGCGAGGTGCAGGTCGAGCAGCCGCTGACGGTGATGATCGACGCCGACGGCCGCATCTACGTCGGCAACAAGGAAATCCTCAAGACCGACCCCGCCTCGCTGCGTGCCAGCCTGGCCAGCGAAGCCGGCAGCGACCGCACGCGCCAGATCGTGCTGCGTGCCGACGCCCGCTCCAAGACCCAGGTTTTGATCACGGTCATGGACAGCCTGGGCCAGCTCGGCTTCACCCGGATCCACGTCGCCACCACGCCCGAGGCCACGCCTTGAGCGCGGAAAACTCGGCCTGGGTCGTCTACCGCCGGTTGCTCAGACGTGCACGGCGCTACTGGCCGCTGCTGGCGGCGGCGGGCGTGGGCATGGTCTTCGAGGCCGCCGCCGCGGGCGCCTTCACCTGGATGATGAAACCCATCGTCGACGAAACCTTCGTCAACCAGGACGAAGGTCTGCGCTGGACGATCCCGCTGGCGATCGTGGCGCTTTTTGTCGTGCGGGGCGTGGCCACCTTCGCCACCGACTACGGCATGGCCCGCACCGGCCGCAGCGTCGTGCGCGACCTGCGCGAGGACATCCTGGCCAAGTACCTGCGCCTGCCCAGCGAGCGCTTCGACCGCGAGCCCGTGCCGGCGATGGTTTCGCGCCTGAACTACGACACCGAGCAGGTGACGCAGGCCAGTTCGGACGCCCTGAAGGTGATCCTCACCGACACCCTGACGATCATCGCCCTGCTGGGCGTGATGTTCTATTACAGCCCGCGCGTGACGATGGTGATGCTGGTGCTGGCGCCGCTGATCGCCGCCATCTCGGCGGTCGTGGGGCGGCGCTACCGGCGCATCAACCGCGGCATCCAGGACGGCGTCGCGTCGATGGCGCAGATCGCCGAACAGGCGCTGTCGGCGCAGCAGGAAGTAAAGGTCTACGGCGCGCAGGAATCCGAGCTGGCG
Organism: uncultured Arenimonas sp.; assembly: GCA_963973175.1. Lineage (GTDB taxonomy): Bacteria > Pseudomonadota > Gammaproteobacteria > Xanthomonadales > Xanthomonadaceae > Arenimonas. The sequence continues at coordinate 12,874 of CAXAYM010000018.1, read as the reverse complement.
CGTTACCGCAAGCTGATCGGCCAGAACCTTCGCCTGGGCGTGAAAGTCGAAGCGACGCGCGCCGGCGCCTCCTCGCTGGTGCAGACCCTGGCCGCGGTGGCGCTGGCGGTGATCCTGCTGGTGGCCGGGCACGAGGCCAGCCAGGGCCGGATGACCGCCGGCAGTTTCGTGGCCCTGCTTACCTCGATGATGGCGATGCTGCCTTCGCTCAAGCGCATCGCCAACGTGCAGAGCGTGGTCCAGCGCGGCGTGGCGGCGGCTGACCGGCTGTTCTCCATCCTCGACGAGTCCGACGAGGCCGATACCGGCCAGCGCCCGCTGGCCCGCGCCCGGGGCGAGGTCGAGTTCCGCGATGTCGGCGTCACCTATCCGGGACAGGAAGCGCCGGCGCTGGCGGGCATCAGCTTCCGCGCCGCGCCTGGAACCGTCACCGCCATCGTCGGTCGCTCGGGCAGCGGCAAGTCCACGCTCATCCGCCTCTTGCCGCGCTTTTACGAAGCCAGCCAGGGCGAGGTTCGCGTGGATGGCCATCCCGTCGGCGACTACCGGTTGGCCGATCTTCGCCGCCAGGTCGCGATGGTCGGCCAGCGGGTGATGCTGTTCGATGATTCGATCGCCGCCAACATCGCCTACGGTGCCGACGCCGGCGCCGAGGAACCGCGTATCCGCGCCGCCGCGGAAGCGGCCAACGCGCTGGAATTCATCGACCGCTTGCCGGGGGGCATGCAGGCCACGATCGGCGAGAACGGCGGCCTGCTTTCGGGCGGGCAGCGCCAGCGCCTGGCGATCGCCCGGGCCATCCTCAAGGACGCGCCGATCCTGATCCTCGACGAAGCAACCGCGGCGCTGGACACCGAATCGGAACGGCTGGTGCAGGACGCGCTCAACCGCCTGATCCCGGATCGCACGACCCTGGTCATCGCCCATCGCCTGTCCACGGTCGAACACGCCGACCAGGTGCTGGTGCTCGATGGTGGCCGGCTGGTCGAGCAGGGCACGCATGCCACCCTGCTCGCGAAAGAGGGGCTTTACGCCCACCTGCACCGCATGCAGTTCCGCGAGCCGGAGGCCGGGTGAAAGCGGCGCTCGAGCGCTGGCTGCTGCGGCGCTGGTATGGCGGCGTGGCGCCGGGACCGGTGCTCAGGGGCTTGTCGCGGATCTACGGTCTGCTCGTGGCACGGCGCGGGGCCGCCTATGCCAGCGGCGCACGCACGGCCCGGCAACTGCCGGTGCCGGTGCTCGTGATCGGCAACCTGGTCGCCGGCGGCGCCGGCAAGACGCCGCTGGCCATCGGCCTGGCCCGGGCCCTGGCCCGTCGCGGCTGGAAGCCGGGCATCGCCAGCCGCGGCCACGGCCGTCGCAGCCGCCAGCCCACCTGGGCCCGCCCCGACTCCGATCCCGCGGACTGTGGGGATGAACCCCTGCTCATCGCCCGCCAGACCGGCCTGCCGGTGGCGGTGGACCGCGACCGCGCCGCGGCGGCCGGTCGGCTGGTGGAGGCGGGCTGCAACCTGGTGATTGCCGACGACGGCCTGCAGCACCACGCCCTGGCGCGGGACGTGGAGATCGAAGTGCGCGACGGCGAGCGCGGCCTGGGCAACGGCTGGCTGTTGCCCTGCGGCGCATGGGCCTCGCCCGGGTTCTGCGGCTGTTGCCCGCGGGTCCGCTGCGCGAACCGGCCGGTCGCCGCGTCGATTTCCGGGTGATCAACGGCGGCGAAGCCGGCGAGGGGGAATGGCGCATGGACCTGCGCCTGGGGGACGCCCAGCCGCTGGGCGCAGGCGAACCCCGCCCGGTCGGCCTGTTCGCACCCGGCCCGGTGCATGCGATCGCCGGCATCGGCAACCCCTCGCGTTTTTTCCAGGCCCTGCGTCGCGCCGGCCTGGAGGTCGTCGAACATGCCTTCCCCGACCACCATGCCTACCGGGCCCCGGAGCTCGAATTCCGCCCTCCTGCGCCGCGGCTGATGACCGAGAAGGACGCGGTCAAATGTTCAGGCTTTGGCCTGCGCGATGCCTGGGCCGTACCTGCCATTGCGGAACTGCCCGAGGCATTCCTGGATGCCGTCGACGATCGCCTGCGTCAGGCGCGGCGCGAAACCCAACCGGAAGAAAAACCGTGAGCACACCCGACTTCATCGTCGCCATTCCCGCCCGGTTCGGCTCCTCCCGGCTGCCTGGCAAGCCCCTGCGGCTGATCGCCGGGGAGCCGATGGTCGTGCACGTCGCCCGCCGCGCGCTGGCGGCCGGCGCCCGGGAGGTGGTGGTGGCCACGGACGACGTGCGCATCGCCGATGCGCTGGCGGGCCAGGACCTGCGCGTGTGCATGACCCGTACCGACCACGCCTCGGGCACCGACCGACTGGCCGAATGCGCGGTGCAGCTGGGCTGGCCCGACGAGGCCGTCGTGGTGAACCTGCAGGGCGACGAACCCTTCGCGCCGCCGGAAGGCATCCGCGCCGTCGCCGGGGTGCTCGCGCAGGGGCCGGCCGACATGGCGACGCTGGGCGTGCCGGTCGAAGAGGCGGAGACGCTGTTCGATCCCAACGCCGTGAAAGTGGTGCGCGACCGCAACGGCCTGGCGCTGTATTTCAGCCGGGCGCCGATACCCTGGCAGCGTGACCGGTTCGCCCGCGACCGCCTCGGCCCGGTGGCGGGCGGGGCGCTTCGCCACATCGGCATCTATGCCTACCGGGCCGGCTTCCTGCGAACCTTCACCGAGCTGCCGGTCGGGAACCTGGAGCAGCTCGAAGCCCTGGAGCAGCTGCGCGTGCTTGAAGCCGGCCATCGCATCGCGGTTGGCGTGAGCCCGGTGCCGTTCCCGCCGGGTGTGGACACCGAAGCCGACCTGGCCCGTGCCGAAGCCCGGTTCACAAGTGACAATAGACATTAGATATACGGCGTAACCTATTGAATATACTGTTTGTCTGCATGGGAAATATCTGCCGCTCCCCCTTGCTTGAGGGCTGGGCGGCGCACCGCCGTGCCGAAAGCCCCGTCGCCTACGTCGTGGACTCGGCCGGCACCGGCGGCTGGCATGCCGGCCAGCCGCCCGATCCCCGCGCCATCGCCGCGGCGCAGCGGCGCGGCGTGGATATTTCCGCCCAGCGGGCGAGGCAGCTGCAGTACGCCGATTTCCAGCGCTTCGACCTGGTGCTGTGCGCCGACCGCGACAATCTCGCCGGCGCACGCTCGCTCGCACCGCGTTCGGCGCATCCGCGCATCGTGCTGGTCCTGGACTGGTGCGGGGTGAAGCGCGGCGGGCAGGTGCCGGACCCCTACAACGGCCAGGCGCGTGATTTCGACCATGTGTGCCAGCTCGCGAGCGAGGCCGCCGAAGGGCTGCTGCAGCGTTTGGCTTCAGGGGCATAATGCCCGGCACCCCCCGGAATTCGCGACCATGACCGCCGCCCACGCCGCCCCGGAACTTCCCGCCCAGCTGCAGTGGCTCAATGCCGACCCGCAGCGCATCGAAGCCCACCGGGGCCGGGTGCTCGGCCTGGTGTTCTGGAACGCAGCCTCGGCCTATTGCCACACCCTGCTCGAGGAACTGCAGCGGCTGCAGGCGAAATTCCCCGTGGGCCTGTCGCTGATCGGCATCCACCTGCCGCGCTTCGATTCCGAACTCGATGGCCGCCTGGTGCTCAAGGCCGCCAACCGGCTCGGCCTGCCGTTTCCGGTGGCCAACGACCGCGGCTGGAGCGCCTGGCAGCACTACGGCATCCAGTCCTGGCCCTCGGTGGCCCTGGTCGACACCCGCGGCCGGCTGCGTGAACTATTCACCGGCGACGACCAGGCCGCGCGGCTGGAGACGGCCATCCACGCCCTGATCGAGGAAGTCGGTGGCGCCGTGCTGCAGGCCGATCCGCCGCGCCGGCTCGGTGCGGAGCCGCGGCTGCCGCTGTCCTTCCCGTCTGGCCTGGCCGTGGGCGAGAACCACCTCTACGTGGCCGACACCGGCCACCACCGCATCCTCGAATGCACACATTCGGGCCGCGTGCTGCGCGAATTCGGTACCGGCCACGGCGACCTGGTCGACGGCGCGCCGGAAGATGCCGCCTTCCGGCACCCGCGCGGCCTGTGCCTGGTGCGCGAATCGCTGTACGTCGCCGACACCGGCAACCACGCGCTGCGGCGCATCCGCCTGCTCGACGGCGTGGTCGAAACCCTGGCCGGCAACGGCCGCCCGGGCACGCCGCGCGAAGGCAGCGGCAAGGCATCAACGCTGCCCTTGAACCAGCCCTGGGACGTGGTCGGCAACCTCGACCGCATCTACATCGCCCTGGCCGGCGCCAACCAGGTCTGGGAGTTCGAACTGGGCCAGGCGCGCCTGAAGCTGACCGCGGGCTCGGGTGAACTCGGCATTGCCGACGGCCCCGCGCGGGGCGCGATGTTCGCGCACCCGGCCGCGCTGGCGCAGGTGCAGCAGACGCTCTACATCGCCGATGCCGCCAGTTCCGCGATCCGTTCGCTTCAGATCACCCAGGGCCAGGTCCAGACCCTGGTGGGGCAGGGGCTCTATGAATTCGGCGACCAGGACGGCCAGCGCCGGGAGGCCCGGCTGCAATACCCGCTGGCGATCGCCCTGGACCCGTCCAGCCCGGTACTCTGGATCGCCGACAGTTACAACGGCAGCCTGCGCCGCCTGCGCCTGGGCGGTGGCGACGTCAGCACCCATTCCCTGCCGCAGCCGCTGGAACAACCCGCCGCCCTGGCCGCCGGTCCCGGCTCGCTGTGGATCGCCAACGCCGGCGCGCACGAGGTGCTGCGCTACGACCTGGGCAGCGGCAAGCTCGGCCGGCTGCCGATCGGCGAATGACGGACGGGCCGGCGCAAGCCGCGGAGTTCGACGGCAAGGCCTTCGTGCGCCAGCTCACGCTGGCCCCGGGCGTCTACCGCATGCTGGCGGCCGATGGCTCGGTGCTTTATGTCGGCAAGGCGGCCTCGCTGCGCAAACGCGTCGCCAGCTACTTCCTCAAGGAACAGCCCTCGCGCCGCATCGCCCTGATGGTGGCCCAGATCGCCGGCATCGAGGTCACGGTGACGCGCACCGAGAGCGAGGCGCTGATCCTCGAGAACCAGCTGATCAAGTCGCTGCGGCCGCGTTACAACGTGCTGCTGCGCGACGACAAGAGTTACCCGCACATCGTGCTCACCGATGAAACCTGGCCGCGCCTGGCCTACCAGCGCGGGCCACGCTCGGTGCCTGGGCGCTATTTCGGGCCGTTCACCAGCTCGGCCGCGGTGCGCGAGACGCTGGACCTGATGTTCAAGCTGTTCAAGCTGCGCAGCTGCGAGGACAGCATCTTCCGCAACCGCAGTCGCCCCTGCCTGCAGCACCAGATCGGGCGCTGCAGCGCCCCCTGCGTCGGCCTGGTGCCGACCCGCGAGTACGACGCCACCGTGCGCCGCGCCGCGCTGTTCCTGGAAGGCCGCAGCACCGAGCTGGTCGACGAACTGGGCCAGGCCATGGAAGCGGCCAGCGCCCGGCTGGAGTTCGAGCAGGCGGCCCAGCTGCGCGACCAGATCGCGGCGATCCGCCGCGTCCAGGCCCGCCAGTACGTCGAGGGCGAGCAGGTGGAAATGGACGTGCTGGCCTGCGTGCTCGAGCGGGGCCAGGCCTGCGTGCTGCTGATGTCCTTCCGCAACGGCTTCAACCAGGGCACGCGCAGCTTCTTCCCCAAGGCCAACGGGGCCGATTCCTGCGAGGAGGTGCTGGGCGCCTTCGTGGCCCAGCACTACCTCGAGCACCGGCCGCCGCGCGAGATCGTGCTCAGCCACGCGATCGCCGACCAGTCCCTGCTGCAGGACGTGCTTGCCAGCCAGGCCGGGCGAAAGGTCGAGATCAAGTCCTCGGTGCGGGGGGAACGCGCCCGCTACCTGGACATCGCCCGGCAGAACGCCGCCCTGGCCCTGGGCACCGAGCTGGCCAGCAGCGCCAGCCAGCGCGCCCGGCTGCAGTCGCTGCAGGAACTGCTGGGCCTGGCCGAAGCGCCGGGGCGCATCGAGTGTTTCGACATCAGCCACACGATGGGCGAAGCCACCGTCGCTTCCTGCGTCGTGTTCGACGCCGAGGGCCCCGTGCGCGGCCAGTACCGGCGCTACAACATCAGCGGCATCGAACCCGGCGACGATTACGCCGCCATGCACCAGGCGCTGGAGCGGCGCTTCCGCCGCGGCATGGAGGACGGCGTGCTGCCGGACCTGCTGCTGATCGACGGCGGCGCCGGGCAACTGGCGCAGGCGCGGTCGGTGCTCGACGCCCTGGGCGTCGGCGGCGTGGCCATGGTCGGCGTCGCCAAAGGCGAAGCGAGGCGGGCAGGGCACGAGGCCCTGGTCTTCCCCGACGGCAGGGAAATCCGCCCCGGCGCCGCCTCGCCGGGACTCCAGCTGGTACAGCAGGTGCGCGACGAGGCCCATCGATTCGCGATCACGGGCCACCGCGGCAAACGGCAGAAAACGCGTGAGACGAGTCGGCTCGAGGACATCCCCGGCATCGGTCCGCGCCGCCGCGCCGCGCTGCTCAAACATTTCGGCGGCCTGGCCGGCTTGCGCGAAGCAGGCGTCGAGGAAATCGCGCGCGCCGAGGGCGTGAGCGCCGCGCTGGCCCAGCGCATCTACGATGCCCTGCACGGACTTGAGCCATAATCCGGCGACCCCAGCCCCGGCGAAACGATGACCCTGACCATCCCGACCATGCTCACCATCTTCCGGATCCTGCTGATCCCGGTGCTGGTGGCCGTGTTCTACCTGCCTTACGGCTGGACCAACATCGCGGCGGCGGCAGTGTTCATCCTGGGGGCGGTGACGGACTGGGCGGACGGCTGGATCGCGCGGCGCTACGGCATGTATTCGGCCTTCGGCGCCTTCCTCGACCCCGTGGCCGACAAGCTCACGGTGGCCTTCGCCCTGCTGCTGGTGGTCGAACGCTACCCGACGCCCTTCATGGCGATGCTGGCGGCGGTGATCATCGGCCGCGAGATCACCATCTCGGCCCTGCGCGAGTGGATGGCGCAGATGGGGGCGCACGGCCTGGTCAAGGTCGCCGGCCTGGGCAAGATAAAAACCATCGTGCAGATGACCGCCATCAGCTGCCTGCTTTTCCAGGAAGACCTGCTCGGCCTGCCGGTCTTCCGCATCGGCGAATGGCTGCTGGCCGTGGCCGCGGCGCTGACCCTGTGGTCGGGCTGGGACTACCTGCGGGCGGCCTGGCCGACCATGCGCAGGAAAGGTTGAAGCGAAAAAAGTATTGACAGGGACCCGGCCGATCCCCAAAATACGCGTCTCTTGCGGGAATAGCTCAGTTGGTAGAGCACGACCTTGCCAAGGTCGGGGTCGCGAGTTCGAGTCTCGTTTCCCGCTCCAGTTTTCGACAAAGCCCCGTTCGCCGGGGTTTTGTTTTTTCCGGGTCCGCCGCGCTAAGCTTGGCCCCGGATTCGCTTCCCGGCCGGGTGGCAGAGTGGTTATGCAGCGGACTGCAAATCCGCGTACGCCGGTTCAATTCCGACCTCGGCCTCCAAGCTTTCAAGCCCCGCTCCGGCGGGGCTTTTTCTTTGTGGCACCATGCCCGGATGCCCGGGTGGCGAAACTGGTAGACGCATGGGACTTAAAATCCCCCGGCCGCAAGGCCATGTGGGTTCGATCCCCACCCCGGGCACCACCTGACGCCGCGGAGATCCCGATGCTGCCCAACCGCTACTGGCCCTTCGCCACCTGCCTGTTGCTGACCGTGCTTTCGGGCGTCGCCGCCATATACCTGCCGATGGCGGCCTGGGGCATCGTGGCCTTCGGCAGCCTGTCGCTGGTGGGCCTGTGGGACCTGCTGCAGCGCAAGCACACCCTGCGCCGCAACTACCCGCTGACGGCGCATTTCCGCTACGGCCTCGAGTCGATCGGCCCGGAGATCCGGCAGTACTTCATCGAGTCGGACACGCACGAAGCGCCGTTCTCGCGGCTGCAGCGGGCCATCGTCTACCAGCGCGCCAAGGCGGTCACCGATACGCGGCCCTTCGGCACGATGCGCGACGTCTACGGCGACGACTACGAGTGGATCAACCATTCGATGCAGCCGGCCCGCATCGAATCGCATGATTTCCGCATCCCGGTCGGCGAGGACCGGACGCAGCCCTACCAGGCCAGCGTGTTCAACATCTCGGCGATGAGCTTTGGCTCGCTGTCGGGCAATGCCATCCTGGCGCTCAACGCCGGCGCCAAACGCGGCGGTTTCTACCACGACACCGGCGAAGGCTCGATCTCGCGCTACCACCGCCAGCACGGCGGCGACCTGGTCTGGGAGATCGGCTCGGGCTATTTCGGCTGCCGCGACGAGGCGGGGCGCTTCGACCGGGAGCGCTTCCAGCGCAACGCCGTCGATCCCCAGGTGAAGATGATCGAGCTCAAGCTCAGCCAGGGCGCCAAGCCGGGGCAGGGCGGCATCCTGCCGGCGGCCAAGGTCAGCCCGGAGATCGCCGAGGCGCGTGGCATCCCGGAGGGCGTCGAATGCCATTCGCCGCCGGCGCACAGCGCCTTCTCCACGCCGATCGGGCTGCTGGAGTTCATCCAGGAGCTGCGCGATCTTTCCGGCGGCAAGCCGACCGGTTTCAAGCTGGCCGTGGGCCACCCCTGGGAATGGTTCGCGATCGCCAAGGCCATGCGCGAGACCGGCATCACCCCTGACTTCATCGTGGTCGATGGTGCCGAAGGCGGCACCGGCGCGGCGCCGATGGAGTTCATCGACCACGTGGGCGCGCCGATGCGCGAGGCCCTGATGCTGGTGCACAACACCCTGGTGGGGCTGGACCTGCGCTCGAAGGTGCGGGTGGCGGCGGCGGGCAAGATCGTCACCGCCTTCGACATCGCCCGGGCCCTGGCCCTGGGCGCGGACTGGTGCAATGCCGGGCGCGGCTTCATGTTCGCCTTGGGCTGCATCCAGTCGCAGAGCTGCCACACCGACCGTTGCCCGACCGGCATCGCTACCCAGGACCCGAGCCGGCAGGCAGGCCTGGACCCGGCGGACAAGGCCACGCGGGTCTACAACTTCCACCGTAACACCGTCGTCGCACTCAAGGAGCTGCTGGCCGCTGCCGGCCTGACCCATCCGTCGCAGCTCGGGCCCGAGCACATCGTGCGCCGGGTGTCTTCAACCGAAGTGCGCTCGCTGGCGACCCTGCATCGCTTCGTGGCGCAGGGCCGGCTGCTGGAGGGAATTCCCGACCACGCGGTCTTCGAGGTGTTCTGGGACCGCGCCCGTCCGGACAGCTTCGAGGCCCCGCCGGAAGCGGCCCGGATGATGGCCAGCAAGCAGCGCTGAGCCCCGCCCGGCGCCTTGACCGGTCAACCGCCCTTGGGTAAGATTCGCGGCTCTTCGGGCGGTTAGCTCAGTTGGTAGAGCATTGCTTTCACACGGCAAGGGTCACAGGTTCAAGTCCTGTACCGCCCACCAGGATCACGAGAAGGGCCCGGCCATGCCGGGCCTTTTTCATGCCCGCGCCGAGGCATGGGCATGGCCCTGCCGGCCCAGGATGCGCTGCACCGCAGGCAAGGGCTTGAGCAACTCCAGCGCCAGGCCTCCGACGAGGCCCAGGGCCATGGCCTGCAGTGCCTGGCCCAGGCGGGGCAGTCCGAAGTCGAACAGCTCTCGCAGCGCCGGCACGCCAATGCAGGCTGCCAGGATGCCGGCGGCGCCCAACGTGATCACCAGATAGGCGCGGCCGTTGCCGCGTGACCAGGCGCGGCCGCGGCGCGACAGGCTCGCCACCAGCGCCAGGTTGCCGACGGTCAGCGCCAGGATCGCCAGCGTGCGCGCCACCTCGTCGCTGGCGCCCTCGGCCCGGGCCAGCAGATAGGCCGCCATGCACAGGGCCAGCAGCACCGCGCCCAGCCCCGCGGCTAGCGCCAGCTGCACGCCGCCGACCAGCGATTCCGACAATGGCCGGGGTGGCTGCTGCATGAGGTCGGGTTCGCCGGGCTGGCCTTCGAAGGCGACCGAACACATCGGGTCGATCACCATTTCCACCAGCACCACGTGCGCGGGCAGCAGCAGCGGCGGGAAGCCCATCAGCAGCGGCAGTACCGCCAGGCCGGCGATCGGCACGTGCACCGCGACGATGTAGAGCATCACCTTGCGCAGGTTGTCGAAGATGCGCCGGCCCTGGCGCACGGCATCCACGATCAGGCCGAAATCTTCCTGCACCAACACCAGCGGCGCCGCCTCGCGGGCCACGTCGGTGCCGCGCTGGCCCATCGCGATGCCGATGTGGGCTGCCTTCAGCGCGGGCGCGTCGTTGACGCCGTCGCCGGTCATCGCGACGACCTCGCCGCGCGCCTTGAGCGCTTGCACCAGGCGAAGCTTCTGTTCCGGGCGCACCCGGGCGAACACGCCTTCGCTGGCGGCGGCGTCGGAGAACGCGGCATCGTCCATGGCGTCGAGTTCCGTGCCCAGGTGCACGTGGTCGGGCGCCTGCAGTCCGGCCTGGCGGGCGATGGCGCGGGCCGTCGGCGCGAAGTCGCCCGTCAGCATCACCACGCGGATGCCGGCGGCGCGGGCTTCGGCCACGGCATCGGGGACGGTCGGGCGCAGCGGATCCTCGAAGCCAACCAGGCCAAGCCAGCTCGGCCGCAGGTCGGCATGGTGGGCGGGCAGGGCGGAATCGAGCCGCGACTCGGCCACGCCCAGCACACGCAAGCCCCTGGCTGCCGCCGCCGTGGCTGCGTCCTGGACGGCCTGCCGCTGCACCGGCCCTAGACGGCATAACCGTGCCACGGCTTCGGGCGCACCCTTGGTGGCGACCCGCAGGCTGCCGTCGGCCTGCCGGTGCGCCACGCTCATGGCCGGCAGCTCCGGTGCCACGGGAAAGTGTCCGGCTTCGGCCTGCGCAAGCCCTTCGCCGGCCAGCGCCTGCAGGGCCCGGTCCATGGGGTCCATCGACAGCGCCCGGCTCGCGAGCGTGGCCGCTTCCAGCACCGGCACCAAGGCGTCGGGAACCACCGTGTCCGCCGAAAGAGCTGATTCCTGCAGGCCATCGCAAAGCCAGGCCACACGCATGCGGTTTTCGGTCAGGGTGCCGGTCTTGTCGACGCACAGCACCGTTGCCGCGCCGAGGGTCTCCACCACGGCGGCGCGGCGCACCAGGACCCCGACGCGGGCCATGCGCCACGCACCGAGCGCGAAGAACACCGCAAGCGCCAGCGGGAATTCCTCCGGAAGCATCGCCATTGCCAGCGCGATCGACGACAGCAGGCCCTGCACCCATTCGCCGCGCGCGAGTCCATGGAACAGCAGCAGCGAAAGACTGACCGCCAGCGCCAGCAATCCGAACAGGCGCACCAGTCGCGAGGTGTTTCGCTGCAGCCGCGTCGATTCGATTTCAATGTCGCCCAGCGCCTGGCCAATCTGGCCGCTGCGGGTGGCGACGCCCGTGCGCGTGACTTCGGCCAGTGCGTTGCCGGCGATGACCAGGGTTCCGGCGAACACTTCGCCCGCGTCGCCTTCGGCCCCGGACCGTTTTTCAACGGGCAGGCTTTCGCCGGTAAGCAAGGATTCGTCCACCGCCAACGAACGCGCCGATTGCAGGCGCGCATCGGCCGGAATCCGCGCGCCTTCCTCGACGACCAGCAGGTCGCCCGGCACCACTTCGCCGGCGGGCAGCCGCCGGGCGATGCCGGCGCGGATGACCACCGCCATCGGCGCGCCCAGCGCACGCAGGGCTTCGAGCGCCCGTTCGCTGCGCCTTTCCTGCACCACCACCAATCCGATGGTGACCAGCGCAAACCCGCCCAGCAGCGCGCCCTCCGCCGGCTCGCCCAGCACAAGGTAAGCCGCGGCGGCCAGCGCCAGCAGCAGGAACATCGGTTCGGTCATCAGCTGGGCGGCGATGCGCCCCAGGCCGCGCCGCGGCGGCGGCGGCAGTTCATTGCGGCCGTGTTCGGCCAGACGGCGCGCGGCTTCTTCGGGCTCGAGTCCGCGCGGGCTATTCGAGCTGGTCACGGGCGAAGCCGGCGTCCAGGGCTTCCATGGCGTCGCGCGGCTTAAGCTTGCCGGCTTTTTCGAACGCAGCGGCGGCCTGGTCTTCCTTCTTGTCGCCGTGCAGCAGCAACAGCAGGTGGGCGTGTTCGACGTGGGCGATGGGCGAGGACGGCGTGAGCTTGAGCGCGGTGGCCATATGCTTTTCGGCGACCGCAGCCTTGGCGCCGTAGGTCAGGCCGCCCACGAGGGCGCCGACCTTGTCGATGATCTCGCCGTGGTAGAGCGCCATCGCGGTATGCGCCTCGGCATGTTTGGGCGCCAGCGCGAGCGCCTGGTCCAGCGCCTTGCGTACCTTGCCGGCCAGTCCCAGCTTCAGGGCCTTGGCGATGGAGATGCCCTGGCTGTAGCGGCCCATGGCGTGGGCGAAGCGATAGTGGCTGTTGGCCTCGCCGGGCAGGGCGGCGATGGCGGCTTCGGCGAGATTGCCCGCCTGTTCATAACGCTTGAGCTGTTCGTCCTCGTCCTGCACCAGGTAGGAGGCGTGGATCGCCAGCGCCTTGCAGGCCACCGACGCGCCCACCGGCCCCAGCGCGGAACCGGCCTCGAAGGCCTGCTGGAAATCACCGCGATGGAAATCGCGCCAGGCGTCCTGCAGGGCCTCGGCCAGGGCCGCCGCGTCCATGCCCTTGGGGGCCGCCTTGCCCGCGGCCTTGGCCAGGGCCGCGGCGCGCTTGTCGTCGGGGAAGGGTTCCGCATCCCCGGCGTGCAGGGACGGCCAGGCCTTTTTCAGCTTGTCGCCGGCGTAGTCGAAGCCCTTGTCGGGGTGGGGGAACCGGGTCCAGGCGGACTTCTTGGCGGCCATGCAACGCTCCCGTGGCTGAATACGGGCAGCATCACCCGATGCAGCGGC
>CAXAYM010000017.1:0-14837 GCA_963973175.1 uncultured Arenimonas sp. | reverse complement strand
GACGCGCGCGCCGGGCTCGACCGGCACGGTGCGGCCGCCCACCGCGACGCTGATCCTGCGCACGCCGCGGTTGTCGCCCAGGCCCAGCACCAGCCAGGCCCGCCGGGGCCTGAGCCCGCCGGCATCCACGGGCGGCGGCGCGTGGCGGAAATGGCCGCGCAGGGCCTGGCTGGCGTGGAACACCGGCACGCTGAACAGGCTCCGGCCCCGGCGCTCGGTGCGCAGGCTGCCCTGCACGTCCAGCCGCTCCGGCGCCACCAGGTAATGGAAGGGCTGCACCGTTTCCTCGGTTTCCTGGCTCATGTGGCCGTCGCGGTTCACCACGCGACGGTGCTGGGTCCGGTGTTCGGCCTCCACCAGCAGCAGCGGGCCCACCAGGGCCTGCTCCCCGGCCGTGGCCCGGGCGATCTCGGCCGCGACCTCGCGGCCGCGCTCCTGGCGCTCGGACACCAGGCCGCCGAGCATCAGCAGCGGTACCAGCAGAAGCAGGAGCAGCAGGCCCACCAGGGCCAGTTTCCATCCTATGCGCATCGCGCGATCCCCTCGTCCTGGCCGCCCAGCGCGGCCAGGACCATGGAAACAGGCGGATCGGGCAAAGCAGCGGCGCCGACATGGCAAAACGCGGGCGGTTCAGGCCGGACGCCGTTTCAGCGATAATGGCGGCCCCTCCGATTCACGGACCGGCTGCGCCCCCAGGCGCGGCCCCACCCCCGCCCGGCCCCGCGCGAACCGCGCGCCGGCGCGGCAAGACCCTGGAAACCCCATGTCGCAATACATCTACACCATGATCGGCGTCAGCAAGACCGTGCCGCCGAAGAAGCAGATCATCAAGGACATCTCGCTGTCCTTCTTCCCCGGCGCCAAGATCGGCCTGCTGGGCCTGAACGGCTCGGGCAAGACCACGGTGCTGCGCATCATGGCCGGCGTCGACAACGACTACACCGGCGAAGCGCGCCCGCAGCCGGGCATCAAGATCGGTTACCTGGAACAGGAACCCAAGCTCAACCCCGAACACACCGTGCGCCAGGCGGTGGAGGAAGGCGTGGGCGACATCCTGCAGGCCCAGCAGCGCCTGGACGAGGTGTACGCGGCCTATGCCGAGGAAGACGCCGACTTCGACAAGCTGGCCAAGGAACAGGAGCGCCTGGAAGCCATCCTGGCCTCGGGTGACGCCCACACCCTGGAACAGCAGCTCGAGGTCGCCGCCGACGCGCTGCGCCTGCCGCCCTGGGACGCGATCGTCGGCCCGCTGTCGGGCGGTGAAAAGCGCCGCGTGGCGCTGTGCCGCCTGCTGCTGTCCAAGCCCGACATGCTGCTGCTCGACGAACCCACCAACCACCTCGACGCCGAGTCGGTGGAGTGGCTGGAACAGTTCCTGGCGCGCTACCCGGGCACCGTGGTGGCGGTCACCCATGACCGCTACTTCCTGGACAACGCCGCCGAGTGGATCCTGGAACTCGACCGCGGCCGCGGCATTCCCTGGAAGGGCAACTACAGCGAGTGGCTGCAGCAGAAGTCCGAACGGCTCAAGCAGGAAGAGTCGCAGGAAAAGGCGCGCCAGAAGGCGCTGCAGCGCGAGCTCGAGTGGTCGCGCCAGAACGCCAAGGGCGGCCGCAGCAAGGGCAAGGCGCGCCTGCAGCGGCTCGAGGACCTGCAGTCGGTCGAATACCAGAAGCGCAACGAGACCAACGAGATCTTCATCCCGCCGGGCGAGCGCCTGGGCAACAACGTGATCGAGTTCAAGAACGTCTCCAAGAGCTACGGCGACCGCCTGCTGTTCGAAGACCTGAACTTCACCGTGCCCAATGGCGCGATCATCGGCATCATCGGCCCGAACGGCGCCGGCAAGTCGACGCTGTTCCGCATGCTGACGGGCCAGGAAAAGCCGGATTCGGGCGAGATCAACATCGGCCCGACGGTGAAGCTGGCCTACGTGGACCAGTCGCGCGATTCGCTCGATGCGGACAAGAACGTGTGGCAGGCGGTGTCGGGCGGTTCCGACATCCTCACCATCAACGGCGTCGAGATCCAGTCGCGCGCCTACATCGGCCGCTTCAACTTCAAGGGCCAGGACCAGCAGAAGCTGGTGGGCACGCTCTCGGGCGGTGAACGCGGCCGCCTGCACCTGGCCAGCACCCTGCTGCAGGGCGGCAACGTGCTGCTGCTCGACGAACCGTCGAACGACCTGGACGTCGAAACGCTGCGCGCGCTCGAAGACGCGCTGCTGGAGTTCCCGGGCTGCGCGCTGGTCATCTCCCATGACCGCTGGTTCCTGGACCGCATCGCCACGCACATCCTGGCGTTCGAGGGCGACTCGCACGTCGAGTTCTACCAGGGCAACTACCGCGAATACGAAGAAGACAAGAAGCGCCGCCTCGGCGACGAGGCCGCCGGCCCGCACCGCCTGCGCTTCAAGGCCCTCAAGTAAGGCCTTATGGGAGGGACTTCAGTCCCGAACAGCCCTACCGGAAAACGGCGCTCCCAAGGCGCCGTTTTCTTTCGCGACTTGTAGGAGCGCCTTCAGGCGCGAATCTTCTGCTCTGCCTCTGCGGGAGGGATTCAGTCCCGATTCCCTTGGTCTTCGGCCAGGAAAGGCGCTGGCTCCGAACGATTCGCGGGTGGAGGCGCAGGTCCGCTACCGGCCATAAGCGGAAGTGGGCAGTTGCCCGGGCCTGGCCGCGGTCAGCGCTAGCGGGGTAGCCAACCTCGGCCGGCACGGACGATCAACTGGGCCGGCACCCGCAAGAAAACGCCGCTGTGCGCTCCCTAAATCTATGTTCAAACCAGCGGCGGAACGCAAACATGTGAAGCCATCAATCGCTTGCAGTGCTCCCATCTTGCACAATCCAAAGCGACACGGTCCTTAAACTGCGCGTCGTAGTACACAATCCACTCGGACAATTCGAGGTGCGGCTGGGTGCGGGTTAGAAGTGGATCGTCTTTGTTGACCTCCGAGACGAGCTTTCCTAATGGGATAAAACGGAGCCCTTCCATGTGCTCGGCAATCTCAAGCGCGATCTGCCAGCCGAGGCTATCGCGGCAGGTCTGGATGAAGAGAACGACGCGCTTATTCATTTCACGGCGCTCAAATGACTCCAGATTGCAAGGCTCCACGGCAGCGGCTTTCACGTCCCTAATGGTTTGGCTAAACCACCTCCGATCCCCCCAATCTTTCAAGTACGCCCGCCGCTCTTCATCTCGCTGATCTTCCTTCAGATGCCGTTCGCGGTCCTGAAAATGCCCGCTCATTAACAGCCTAAAATGCAACGTCGAGGGATGCTCGACGTCGACCGCGTCGTATTCATCATCTCCATCATCGTCAAGGGAATTATTTCCCCTGCCCTTTCCTGATGGGTTACCCGTCTTACTTGGTCCGTTTGGGGGTGTATTACCTCGGGCCACGTGATGCTCCTAATGGGTTCGAACCGTTTAAGTTCTGGCACGCTCTTGTCAAAATGCAGTGGCACGCCACTACGGGGATTGCCCTTGTTGAACTAAGGACGCCCCGCACGCGTGGGTCGCCTGATTGGGTCTGGTGACCTGACCCCATTTTCAGGTCCACTCGGAACTTTGCAAGTCCGCTATGGGTCGGTAGCGGAAGCCGGGACATTCGCGGGCTCAGGTGGCGTGCTTTGCTTGGCCGGAGTTCAGAAGCATCGGGACTGAAGCCCCTTCCACAGAAGCAGAACAAAAGATTCGCGCCTGAAGGCGCTCCTACAAGATCCGGGTTTAGTTGTTGCCGCCATCGAGCGCGGCGTCCTGCGGCGGGCCGGCGGCGCCGGCGGGGCCGACTTCGCAGCCGCCGCAGATGCGCATGCCGGGGCGGTTGTCGCGCAGTTCGGTGACGAAGCCGGAACGGGCGGCACCGGCCAGCACGTCGTTGTAGGTCTGTTCGCGCAGGTTGCCCAGGATGCCCGCCTGCGGGTGCACGCAGCAGGGCACCACCGTGCCGTCGGCGTCCATGTAAAGCTGGTTCACCTCGCCGTCCCAGGGATGGTCGGTGAACTCCTCCGGATCGGCCATGAACAGGCAGACGCCCTTGCCCGGCTGCGGATCGCGGCCGGTGAGGTTCTGGCTCGATTCGGGCAGCCACATCCAGCGCCGGAAGCGCGGCGTCCAGCCGCGCGGCAGCAGGAAGGCGTTCCAGCGCTCGCGCGAGGCCTCGTCTTCGCAGACCGTCATCGTGCGCAGCTCGATGTCCTGGCCGTGTTTGTCGCACAGCGCCTTGGTGCGCTCCAGGAATTCCTCCAGCTTCGACCACTGCGACGGCGGCCGCAGGCGCTCGTATTCCTCCGGCGTGCCATCGCCGTCGCAGCTGACGATGATCCGGCTGAGTACGCCACCGGCGATCGCCTTCTCGAAATCGTCCCAGTACACCTTTTGCGCGTTGGTCGACAGCTCGACCTGCTCGACCGTCCAGCGCTGCTTCGGGATGTGCGCCAGCAGGCCGGAGAGATTGCGGTGCAGCAGCGGCTCGCCGAAGTTGAACAGGCGCAGCAGGTGGATGCGGTCCACGTCGATGTTGGCCAGGATCGCCGCGAAATCGGCTTCCGGCACCTGGCTGATCTTGGGCTGCAGGATCGAGTTCGGGCAGCCCAGGCAGCGCAGCTGGCAGCCGTGCACGATGTCCAGGTGGGCGAGGTAGATGCTGCGGGCGGGTGGGCGGCTCATGCGGCGTCCTTGCGTCGGGCCCGGCGCTTCCAGGCCAGGCGGGCCAGCGCCAGCGGCAGGTGCAGCCACAGCGCGATGAACAGCAGCGGCTGCAGCCACACCGGTGTCTGCGCCGCCTCGAACTTGCGGAAGTAGCGCCACATGCCGCGGTGTTTCTGCCACTCCACCCAGGCCGGGCGTCGGCGGCTGGAAACACCGCGCAGGTGGGTGACCACCAGGTCGTTGGCCACCAGGACTTCGTAACCCGCCTCGCGCACGCGGCGGCACAGGTCCAGGTCTTCGGCATGCAGCCGGTAGCCTTCGTCGAAGCCGCCGATGCGCACGAACAGCACCGCCGGCAGGAACATCAGCGCGCCCGACACCGCGTCCACCGGCTGCACCGCAAGCGCCGGGTCCCGGCCCAGGAACAGGTTGTCGCGGCGTCCCAGGGAAAAAAGCTGCTCGCGCAGCGAGGGATCGCTGCGACGCGAGGCCGGATCGGGCTCCCCGTCTTCATCGCGGTGTTCGACGCCCAGAACGCCGGCACCGGCGCGGTCCATGGCCACGTCGACCAGGCGAACCAGGGTGTCCCGTTCCACGAAGGCATCGGGATTGACGAAGGCGATCCAGGGCTGGGCAATGGCCGTGGCGCCCTGGTTGCAGGCGGCGGCGAAACCGCGATTCTCGGGGTTGCGCACGAGCCCCAGGCGCGGGTCGCGCGCGGCCAGGCGTTCGACGACCGCGCAGGTTCCGTCCCTTGAGGCGTTGTCGATCACCATCACCCGCATCACATGGCGAGCCGCCAGCAGCGCCGCCAGGCAGCGTTCGATGGTGGCCTCGCTGGCATGCGTGACCATGACCACGCCGATGTCGCGGGCGCCGAAGTCCAGCGCACCCTGGGGCAGGGCGGTTTCGTTCATGCCTGGCCCCGGAGCCGGGCCAGCTCGGCCTCGAGGTGGGCGATGTGGGCGGCGGCGGCGCGGTTGCGGCGCACTTCGTCGCGGTAGTCGGCGTAGACGCTTTCGGCGAGGTCGCCGTGCAGGGATAGTGCCGGCAGCGCGGCCAGCGCCCCCGGCTCGCGGGCGCAGGCGGCCAGCAGGTACATCGGCGCATAGGCCAGGCCGGACCGCAGGCCGTCGGGCGTGGCGGTGCTCGCCTCCCAGGCGCCGTCGGCGGCCAGGTCCCAGACCACGGACTGGAACAGCAGCTTCTGGCCGAACAGGCGCCGGTGCGGGAAGCGCGGCGCGAGCAGCGCCTCGAACTCGTCGCGGTAGAGTTCGCGCACGTGGTGCGGGTTCGCCTCGCCGGTGAGATCGGTGTACACGCGCTTGTCGGGCGTGGACACCAGCAGCAGCCCGCCCGGCGCCAGCAGGCGGGCGAAGCCGTCGAGCAGCGGTTCCTGGGCCTGCACGTGCTCGAGGGTCTCGAAGCTCAGGATCAGGTCGAAGCTGGCGTCGGGCAGGTGGCGCAGCGCGGTGGCGTCGGCCTGTTCATAAACCAGCTGCGGGATGCCGGCGTAACGGGCGCGGGCGTGTTCGACGGCCTGCGGATCCAGGTCCAGGCCCAGCACCCGGCCTCCGGCCCGGGCCATCAGCGCGCTGCCGTACCCCTCGCCGCAGGCCGCGTCGAGAACGCGACGGCCAGCGGCCAGCGGCCGCGCCAGGGCATAACGATGCCAGTGCTCGTAGGCGATCTCGCGGCCACGCTCGGGCGTGTAGCGTTCGCCGGTGAACGGCAGGACGGGGTGTTCGGACATGGGCAGATGCTAGCCGAACAGGTCGCGCTGCGGGCCGGAACGCGCCAGCTTTTCGAGGTTTTCCTGGAGGCGCTGGCGGTGCGGGCGCAGCGGGTCGGCCATGATGAACCGGGCCACGCGCTCGTTGTAGTCGGGCCAGCGGGCCAGCAGGCGCCCCAGGTTGTCGCCGTTCGGCGCGATGTCCAGCGGGCCAAAGGACGCATTGCCCTGGTGCACCACGTAGGCGGTTTCGCACAGCACGTTCCGCCAGCCCATGGCGGCGGCGCGCAGGCAGAAATCGTTTTCCTCGCCATAACCGCGGCCAAACGTCGCCGCGTCGAAACCGCCCAGCTGGCGCAGCGCGGACCGGCGCAGGTACATGCAAAAACCCACCGCCGTGGGCAGCTCGGGCAGGTCCGGGTCGGGGGTCAGCGCGGCGGCTTCGGCCAGCAGATCCGGGTCCTCAGGGGCCGGATTGGGTTCACAGAACCGGGGAAAGCTGCAGATCTCGGCGTTGTTGGACCAGGGCGTGATCGTGGCGATGCGCGGATCGCGGCCGGCGCACCGCGCCATCTGCTGCAGCCAGCCCGGCGTGGTGACGGTGTCCGAGTTGAGCAGCACTAGGTCGGCATCGCCGGTCTCCTCGAACGCGGCATTGCAGTTGGCCGGGAAGCCCATGTTCTGCTCGCGGCGCACGTAGTGGGCGTCGAGCGCGCTGCGGTAGCACCAGCCGCGGGCCATGGGATTGATGCGCGGATCGGTGGAGGCGTCGTCGGCCAGCCATACCCGGGTGCCGGCCGGCAGGGTGCGGTCCAGCGAGGCCAGGCAGGCGTCGAGCGCCTCGAGGGCGTTGTGGATGGGCACGACGACGGTCGGCAGCGGGCTCATGGCCTTCCCCAGCGATGCGGCAGGCGTACGAGGCCGAACTCGCGCGATTCGCCGCGAATCACGATCTCGCGTTCGCGCTGGTCGAACAAGCGCAGCCCTTCGGCGTCCAGGGCCACGGCGCGCAGGCGGTAGCGACCGGGCAGCAGCGGCAGGGCATCGAAGTGCACCCGGAAACCGAATCGCCCTTCCCCCAGCGGCTCCGGTGCGATGCCGTCCATCTCCGAGCTCACGCCGTATACCGGGCTGCCGTCGGCGTGCAGCCAGCCCAGCATCGCCACCGGGGCGCGACCGTCGCGGCTGTGCAGCACCAGCTCGCAGTCCAGGCCGGCGCCCTGCCCCAGCATCACCGGGTCGGCGCTGGCGTCGGATTGCAGGCGGAAGGCTTCCAGGCTGATCTCGCCGGGCAGGCGCGGCTGGGTGGCGGTTTCGTCGGCGACCTCGACGGCCGACTTCGCGGCCTGGGCGGCCTCATAGGCCTGGCTGACGTCGAAGACATCGCCCAGGGCCCGCACCTTGCCGTCCTGCAGCCACAGCGCGCGCCGGCACAGCTTGCGCACGTGGTAGAGCGAATGCGAGACCAGCAGCAGGGTGCCGCCGCCGGCCAGGTAATCATCGAGCCAGCGGATGCACTTGCGCTGGAAGGCTTCGTCGCCGACCGCCAGCACCTCGTCGGTGACCAGCAGCGCCGGCCGCACCGCGGCGATCACCGCAAAGCCCAGCCGCACCACCATGCCCGAGGAATAATGTTTCACCGGCTCGTCGAGGTAGTCGCCGATGTCGGCGAAGGCTTCGATCTCCGGCAGCTTCTCCGCCAGCGCGCGGGCGTCGAGCCCATGCAGGGCCGCCGCCAGGCGAACATTGTCGCGCCCGCTCAGCTCCGGGTGGAAGCCGGCGCCGAGCTCGAGCAGCGCGCCAACCCGGCCACGCGTGCGCACGGTCCCGGAGGTCGGCGTCAGGACGCCGGTCACCAGCTTGAGCAGCGTGGACTTGCCGGCGCCGTTTTCGCCGATGATCGCCAGCGACTCACCGGGTTCGACGCTGAAGCCGATGTCTTCGAGCACGCTGGCATGGCGTCGCGCGGGCCGCCCGCGCAGTACGTCCCAAAGCGCCGCCAGCCGGTCGCCGCGGTGGCCCAGCACCGGATAGCGCTTGCACAGCCCGCGCACCTCGACCAGCGGCGTGCTCACAGGAAATCCTCGAGGTGGGCGCGGCCGCGGCGCATCAGCCACTGCGCCAGCACCAGCAGCGCGCCGGCGGCCGCTGCGCAGGCGGCCAGCGCCTGCCAGTCCACCGGTGCCCCGGACAGGCCCGCGCGGATCGATTCCACCGGCACGGTCATCGGGTTCAGCGCCAGCCAGGGCGAAGCCGCCGCCGGCAGCAGGGCGCGGTCGTAAAGCACCGGCGTGATGAAAAAACCCAGCACCAGCAGCTGGCCGGTCAGCGCCGCGATGTCGCGCAGGAACACCTGCAGCACCGCCAGCAGCCGCGCCAGCGCCAGCGCCAGCACGGCCACCACGCCCAGGCCCGCGGCCAGCGCCGGCAGGCCTTTCCAATCCATCGGCACGCCCCACAGCCAAAGTGCCAGCAGCACGACCGCGAACCCGGCCAGCTCGATCAGCGCCGCGGCAGCGACGCGGGTATCGACGTAAAGGCCGTGCGGGACCACGACCTTGCCGATGAGCGCGGCGTTGTCGGTGAGCGCGGTGACGCCGCGATTGACGGCGGTGGCCAGCAGGTTCCAGGGCCACAGGCCCAGCGCCAGGAAGGCGGCGTAAGGCAGGTCGCCGCCGCCCGTGGCACGCGCGGGCAGCAGCGCACCGAACACCCAGGCCAGCACCGCCAGCTGCAGCAGTGGCAGCAGCAACAGCCAGGCGGCGCCCAGCAAGCTGCCGCGGTAGCGTTCCTCGAGTTCCCGGCGCAGCAGCTCGCGGAAGACGGCGCGGACGGCCGGACCCATGTCAGCGGTCGTCGGCTTCCACGCGCAGCGGATCCAGCGCGCGGAAACGCTCGCCGTATTCGTCGGTGAGGCGACGGGCTTCGTTGGGGTCGCGGATGACGCGCGGGGTGACCAGGATGATCACTTCCGTGCGGTCATTGGTTTGCGAACGCGTGCCGAACAAGCCGCCGACCAGCGGAATGCGGCTCAGGCCCGGCAATCCCGCACTGCCGTTGCTCGTGTTGTCGGTGATCAGACCGGCCAGCATGACCGTCTCGCCGCTCTGGATGGCCGCTTCGGTGGTGAGGCTGCGCTTGTTGATGGGCACGTTGCCGGTGGGGTCGTTCTGTCGCGGCGGACCGGGTGAGCTGACCTCCTGGTCGATCTCCATGAACACGGTGCCGTCGCGGCTGATCCGCGGCGTCACCGTCAGGATGACGCCGGTGTCGAGGTATTGCACCTGGGTGAAGGTACCGGAGCCCGAGCCCGGGGTGTCGCCGATGATCGGGTTGAAGCTGGTCGAATTGACCGGAATTTTCTGGCCAACGTCGAGCTTGGCTTCGGCGTTGTTGCGCACGACCACCGACGGCGTGGACAGGATGCGTACGTCCGACGCTTCGTCCAGCGCGGTAACGACGGCGGCGGCATTGCGGCCAAGGAAAGTCCACACCAGGCCGGAACCCGCAGAGCCATCGACGCCCTGCGGGCCGATGCTGCCGGCGATGTCGCCCCAGATGCTGCGGCCCTGGGCATTGCCGAAGTCCTCGGGAACGGCGTTCTCGAAGAACCAGTTGACGCCGTACCTGAGCTTGCCACTGAGCGCTACTTCCACCACCTGGGCCTCGATGTGCACCTGCAGCGGCATCGTGTCGAGGCGTTCGATGGTGCGGCGGATCGATTCCCACTGCGCCGGCGTGGCGCGCACCAGCAGGGCGTTGGACTCTTCGACGGCGCTGACAGAAACGTCGTCGGAGCTGCCGACCGCGATGCCGTCGCCGCCGCCGGCACGGCCGCGGTTTGCGTTCTGGCCGTTCTGGCCGTTCTGGCCCGCCTGCGCGGCGCGCTCCGCGGCCTTCGCGCGGGCGACCGGATCGGCCGCGTCGGCGGCCGGCGTGTCGATCGACCGCACCTGCACCGGTTCCAGGCCGGGCATCAGCGACGGCGGACCACCGGCATCGACGCCGTTGCCGGCGGAATAATTGCCACCGAAAACCTGGCTGAGCTGTTCGGCCAGGTCGGTGGCCTTCATGTACAGCACTTCGTAGGTGTACAGGCGCGCGCCTTCGCCGCCGCCGGCGTCCAGGCGCTCGATCCAGGTCCTGGCCTCGTTGAGGTAACGCGGCTGCGGCGTGATCACCAGCACCGCGTTCTGCCCCTGCAGCGGCATGAACCGGAACATGCCCGACACCGGCGTATTGCCTTCGGCGCCGAACACGGCCTCGAGTTCGGTGACGACGTCGTCGGCCTCGGCCGAGAGCAGCGGGAACACGCCCACCGACATGCCCGACAGCCAGTCCACGTCGAAGATCTCGATGGTGCGCAGGTAGTTCTGCAGTTCGGCGCGGGTGCCGGCCAGCACGATCAGGTTGCGGGCCGGGTCGGTGCTGACGACGGCATTCGGACGCGCGTAGGGCTCGAGCACCTTCTTCATCTCGTTGGCCGAGATGAACTGCAGCGGCACGGCGCGCACCTCATAGCCCCGCGCGTTGCCGACGCCGCCGGTGCGCGGCGACAGGTTGCCGGCGATGGCCTGCTCGGTCGGCAGCACGTTGTAGCGCCCGTCGAGCCAGACCAGGCGGGCATTGTTCCAGCCCAGCACCATCTCCAGCAGGCCCAGGGCCTGGGCGGCATTGACCGGCCGCGGCGTCGCCAGGGTCACCTGGCCCTGCACGCCCGGGGCGATGACGTAGTTCTGCTGCAGCAGGTCGCCCAGGATCACCTTCACCACGGCGTGCACGGGCTCACCTTCGAAGTTGAAGGTGGCCTCGCCCGGCATGTCGAGCGACGGCGGCGGCGCCGAGGCGACGCGCTCGTTGATGACCCGGCCGCTGCCCGGCGTCAGCTGCGGCGCGTAGGGATCGGGCGCGGCTTCGGCACCGGCGCCCGGGTCGGCTCCGGCCTCGGGGGCCGGCGACGTGGCCTCGCGGCTGACCACTGGCACGCCGACCTGCGGATCGCTGCCGCGGAGGACCACCGGGGCGGCCGGCGTGGCACAGCCGGCGACGAACACCAGCAGGGCCAGCACGAGGAAGGGGGCGGGACGGAATCGGACTGTCATCTGGCTACTCTACCTTCTGGCCTTCGCGCGCGGCCTGCTCGCGCATCTGCGCGCGGCGGGCCTCGATCCGGCGGCGGATTGCTTCGACTTGCTGTTCTTCGGTCATGGCTGCCTCTTCGCCCTTGGGCGCGGCGGCCTGGGCGGGGGCCTCCCGGGGCGGCTGCGTCCCGCCGGCCTGCGGCGGCGGCGGTGGACGGGCATCGCCGCTGCCGTCGTAAAGCCTCAGTTCCAGCCGGCGCTCGCCTTCCGGGCCGCTGAAGACGGCGGCGCGTGGTTCGAGCCCGGTCAGGCGCCAGCCGGTGCCCTTGACCAGGTCGCCCTCGATGACGCGTTCGCTGCGCTGGCCGTCCGGCGACTGCAGCATGGCGGCGCGGAACGTACCCACCATCAGGACGCCGGTGAGCTTCATGTCCAGCGGGGAGTCGGCTTCGCCGACGTCGGCCACCGCGGCCGGGCGGCGGTTGGGGTTGAGCAGCGGCCGCTGGCCGACCTCGGCGTACTGTTCGGGCGTGCCCAGCCGAGACTCGATCGGCGCCAACTCCACCCGCGGCAGCGGCGGCGCCAGGGCCGCGTCGTCCGGGTGGGGCCCGAAATTCGCCCCCAAGCCCGCCAGCGCCAGCACCAGCAGGGCCAGGGCCCAGGCCGCGAAGGCGGCAGGCAGCACGTTGTTGGGGCGCATCGAATCAAGCACCGCCCACCCCCGGCTTGGCCAGCAGGTAACCGTAAAGCGTGAAGCTCACGTCCAGGCCGCCCGCTTCCTTGGCCGCGCCCAGGTAACTGGCGCGCGAAAGCAGCTCGAGGTTTTCGACGAAGAGCTGCGGGCTGCCGCTTTCGAGCGCGTGCAGCACCGCGGCCAGCTCCGGCATGCCGCAGCGCAGGCGCACCTGCACCGAGGCGCGGACGAAGGATTCCTGGCTGCGGTCCTCGGTGGGCGTGCGCGCCGTGATCTGGCAGCGCCCGGACTGCGGGCTGGCCTGGGACACGACCGACTCCAGGCGCTGCACCAGTGCCGCCGTCGCCAGCTGCCGGTTGGCTTCCGGCAGGTAGGCGGTATTGCCCGCCTCGAAGGCGTTCACGCGCGCGAGCTCGGCCTCGAGCGCCGGACGCTGGGCGATTTCCATGCGCAGCGCCAGGTGCTCGTCGCGCAGGCGGCTGATCTCGTCGCCCATCGCCAGCATCGGCGCGGTGAACCACCAGTGCACCAGCACCAGGTAGGCCAGCAACACCAGGCCGAGGCCCGCGAGCAGCCAGCGGGCGCGGTCAGCGGCGGGTGTCATCGTCACCCTCCCCTTCGCTGCCCACGACGTTGGCGGTCAGGGTGAAACGGTCGCGACCGGTGCGCGGATCGGCCTGGACCGCGCCGGTCAGCGCCGGCTCCACCAGCAGCGGCGAGGCCTGCAGCAGGCCGACCAGGGCGGGCGCGGCGCGGCTCTGGCCGATCATCACGATGCGGCCGTTTTCCACCGACAGCTTGTCCACCGAGGTGTCGTCGGGAATCCGGCGCGTCAGATCGTCCAGCAGTTCCAGCATGGTGGGACTTTCGGCGCGGCGACCGGCGAGGAAGTTCGCGGCCTCGACCTTGGCCACCAGCTGGTTGCGCGCCAGCCGGACCTCGCGCACCTGCAGGTTCGCCGCCTCGACGTCGGCGCGCAGCGACTGCAGGGCTTCGGCGCGGTTGAACCGCACCAGCCCCAGGGCCAGCAGCAGCGCCACCGCGGCGATGCCGACCAGGGCCAGGTTGAGGCGACGCGAGGGATCGCTGCCACGCGAGCGATGAGCGGGCAGCAGGAGGTTCACGCCCAGTGCGCGGCCGTCTTCACCTCGCACGTCGGCGCCGGCCAGGGCGCTCGCCAGCGCGCCCAGGGCCTGCAGCTCCTGGTCCAGGCGCACGCGCGGAAGCACCAGCAGCTCCACCTTGACGCCCTGGCTGGCGGCGTCGCGACCCACCACCCGGCCCTCGAAGCAGACCTGGTCGGCGGGAAACGGCGTCTGGCGATCGATTTCGTGCACCAGCACCTCGCGCAGGCGGCCTTCCGCGGCGGCCGGCAGGGCCAGCGTGCGGCGCAGCACCGCGGACGGGGGCAGCATCAGCCAGGCCGGCGCCGGCGAATCGGCGATCCGGCGCCCAAGCTCGGCGACCAGCGCGGGATCGTCGAGCGGAACCTGGCCGAGCAGCTGCTCCTGTCCGGGCGACTCGACGGCGATGCGCAGCGTGCCGCCGTCGCGATCGAGCAGCAGGCGGCCTTTCTCGCCCTGCAGCAGCGGGCGCAGCGACGCCGGCAGAACCGCGCGCCAGGCCGCGAGCATCTGGCGGCCCCAATGCGGCAAGGGCGTTCGCGCGAAGCGCACGCGCAGGCTTTCGATAGCGGTTTGGATACGATCGGCAGCAGGCATCAGTCGGGTTCCCCTACCCGCCAGGCCAGCGGTGCGTAGAGCTGGCCGAAGCCCGCCAGGTCACCCATGCGCAGGGTGCCGGTGACTTCGACCGCCAGGCCATCCGGACGGACGGCGCGGCTGGCCACACTATACGTGCCCGACCCGGCGACGGCGATAGTGCTGCCCTGCGGTCCCACCGGCGGCGGCAGGCCGGGCTGCCAGGCCGTGCGCGCGGCGACCCAGGCTTCGGCCTCGGGCGGCGCCATGCCCAGCGCGACCAGGACCGGCACCTGGGCAAAGGCCGGCTGGGGCCTGGGCGCGGCGGTGTACACCGTCACGTGCGGTTCGAGCAGCCGGAAGGTGGCGTCGTCGATGCCAAGCACCTGGCGCAGCTCGGACACCGTATTGAAGACCTGGTCCTTCGCCCCGTAAGGCAGACCCGCCGCGGCGTAGTCGCGGTCCTCCGCGCCGCCGCCGAGCGCGAGCAGGCTGTCGGGGTCGCGCCAGTCCTGGATCGCGCCGGCCAGCGCCTGCGCCCGGTCCGCGTCCACGCCCAGGGCGACCAGCAGGTTGGTGAGCAGGCCGGCCTCGGCGGCATTGAGGTCGAGCTTGCCGGCTTCGTCCTGCACCCGCACCTGCAGCTCGTAGCCGGCGTAGCTGAAGGCATAGGGTCGCCCGTCCGGCAGCCAGCGCAGGTTCGGGTCGGCATTGCCGAGCTTCAGCACCGCCACTTCCACGCCGGCCTCGGCGGCCAGCTGGCCGGCCACCCGATGCCGCAGGGCACTGTCCTGCAGCGCCTCGATGCGGGCCGTGAAGGCAAAGGCCGCCACCAGGCCGGCCAGCAGCAGCAGCCACCAGATCACCAGCAGGAGGGCGGCGCCGCGCTGGCGGCTCATCGGTCCGGCGTTCCAGGCACGTCGTCCCGCGACGACACCGCCGCGGCGCCGATGCCGGGCGGCGGGGCGGCGCCGAGC
>CAXAYM010000016.1:0-14881 GCA_963973175.1 uncultured Arenimonas sp. | reverse complement strand
CCCGCCTCGCCCGCGTCGGCCTGCCCAAACCCGAGGCGTCCGGCGTCACCTTCCGCGGCCAGGCCCCGGGCGAATGGCATCCGGTCGGACGCACGGTGGTGACGACCTCGCGCGACGGCACGCAAACCCTGCTGCGCTATGACGCCACCGCCGACCGCCCCGGCGCGCGGCTGGCGAACGCGATCTACCCGCTGCACATCGCCGCCGTTGGCGGGCTGCCGATGAAGCTGGCGATGGCCTTCGCCGGCCTGCTGCCCGCGTTCCTGCTGATCACCGGCATCCTGTTCTGGCGCCGGCCGCGCTACCGGCGCTGATACTGGCAGGCACTAACAGAGTTAGTGCACTTAACTTTCCGGTAACTCCCCGGCACCTAGGCTGGCGCTTCATCCACGTTAGCCCGGGAGGGACCATGGCCGGCAAGTTCGAGGTATCCAAGCGCTCCAACGGCGATTTCCAGTTCAACCTCAAGGCCGGAAACGGACAGGTGATCCTGTCTAGCCAGGGGTATTCAGGCGAGGACGCCTGCCTGGGCGGCATCGAGTCCGTGCGCAAGAACGCGGGCACCGACGCCAACTTCGAGCGCCTGGACGCGAAGGACGGCAGCAAGTACTTCACTCTCAAGGCAGGCAACGGCCAGGTCATCGGCAGCAGCCAGATGTACGCCGACGCCGGTGGCCGCGACAACGGCATCCGCTCAGTCATGGACAACGCGCCCGGTGCCGTCGTGGACGACACCACGGCCTGAACTGGGCGCGCCGAAGCGCGGGCGGCTAGAATGCCGCCCCATGCGCATCGGCCCCCACGCCATCGAGCCCCGCGTGGTGCTGGCCCCCATGGCCGGCGTCACCGACAAACCCTTCCGGATGCTTTGCAAGCAGCTGGGGGCGGGCCTGTGCGTGTCGGAGATGACGACCTCGGACCCGCGTTTCTGGAACACCGCCAAGTCCCTGCACCGCATGGACCACGCCGGCGAACCCGACCCGATCAGCGTGCAGATCGCCGGCACCGTGCCCGAGGTGATGGCCGACGCCGCCCGCCACAACGTCGACAACGGCGCGCAGATCATCGACATCAACATGGGTTGCCCCGCCAAGAAGGTGTGCAACGCCTGGGCCGGCAGCGCACTGATGCGCGACGAGGCCCTGGTGGCACGCATCCTGTCGGCGGTGGTGTCGGCGGTGGACGTGCCGGTGACACTGAAGATCCGCACCGGCTGGGCGGCCGACCAGAAGAACGCGCTCACCATCGCCCGCATCGCCGAAGACAGTGGCATCGCCGCACTCGCCGTACACGGCCGCACCCGCGACCAGCAGTACACCGGCGTCGCCGAGTACGACACCATCGCCGCGGTAAAGGCCGCGCTGCGCATCCCGGTGCTGGCCAATGGCGACATCGACTCGCCGGAGAAGGCGGCGTTCGTGCTGCGCCGCACCGGCGCCGACGCGGTCATGATCGGGCGCGCCGCCCAGGGCCGGCCGTGGATCTTCCGCGAGGTGGCGCACTACCTCGCCACCGGCCAACGCATGCCGGCGCCAGCCCTGGCCGAGGTGCGGGACATCCTGCTCGCCCACCTCGCACACCTGCACGCTTTTTACGGCGAGGAATCGGGCGTGCGCATCGCCCGCAAGCACCTGGGCTGGTACGCCAAGGACCGGCCGGAAAACGCCGCCTTCCGCGGGGTGGTGAACCGCGCCACCACCGCTTCGGACCAGTTGCGACTGACCCGTGACTACTTCGATGCGCTCGTGGCGGGCGTTTCGCCGGAGTTCGCCGCCGCAGCCTGAACCGGCACCACGTCGACCCCGGTTGCCACCGCCTGCAGTTCTTCCGGCGGACGCACCCAGATCCGCTCCCACATCGCCGACAGCCGCCGCCTGGCTTCCCACGGCCACTGCGCCTTGTCGGGCCCGTAGGCCCGCCAGCCGCTGCCGTCGCGCTCGGCCACCACGAAGCGGAAGCTGTAGTCCGGCTCGGCGCCCATGCGCAGGTCGGACAGGACCAGCTTTCCCTCACGCACTTCCGCCTTCATGAAGCCGCGGTTGAACCAGAGCAGGCGATCAACGACCGGCAGCGACCGTGTGTCGTCGAGCGCCCGCGCATCCGACGAATAGGCCCGGAAAACCATCGGGCCGTCATCCGCGACCAGCGAGCGCTCACCTTCCAGGAAGCCGTCCGGCGTCATCACCACCACGCGCCAGAGCAGCGTGTTGAAGGGCATCGGCACCGAAAAACGCGGCGCATCCTGCATCCCCTGCGCGGCCAGCGTGCGTTCCGCGACCCGGTCAACCAGGAGCTTGGCCGTCAGCGACCAGCCCAGGTAGACGCTGCTCAGCGCCAGCCCGGCCACCAGCGCCTTCTGCGCCGACGGCCGCCAGCCGCGCACCAGCGCGACCAGGCACCCGAGCAACAGGGGCAAGGTGT
Organism: uncultured Arenimonas sp.; assembly: GCA_963973175.1. Lineage (GTDB taxonomy): Bacteria > Pseudomonadota > Gammaproteobacteria > Xanthomonadales > Xanthomonadaceae > Arenimonas. Next base: position 12,460 of record CAXAYM010000016.1, on the reverse strand, counting down.
AAAGCGGATCGATGATGAAAAGGCTCGACCACATCGCCGGCGACGGTGGCAGCGGCCACCAGAGCTGCGTGCCGTAGACGGTGAACGCATCGAGCAGGGGATGCGTCACCAGCGCCAACGTGATCGCCCAGTACCAGCGCGTCGGCGATTCGGCCACGCGCCCGCCCGTGCGCTTGAACAGCCACCACAGCAGCGCCGCCAGCGGCAGCAGCACCAGCAGCGAGTGCGAAGGCCCGCGATGCCAGGTCATGTTCGTCACCGGATCCAGTCCCAGGAACCACATCGGCAGCGAATCCAGGTCCGGCAGCGTGCCGAGCACGGCGCCGGCGGCAAGCGCGGCGCGGCGATGCCGGGCCGGGGCGATGGCGCCGGCGATCGCGGCGCCCAGGACGATCTGGGTGAGGGAATCCATGGGCCGGATGCTACCTGCAGCCGGGGTCGCGGCGGCGTCAGGCGTTCCGCCCTAGGCGGCCTTGCCGGCCCGCCCGACCAGGACCAGCGGCGGCCGCCTCGCCGGCAACCGCGCCAGCTCGCCGCCGTCGTGACGCAGCAGCACCAGGCTGCCGTCGGGCTCTTCGGCGAGCGCGGTGAGGCTTTCGACCCAGTCGCCGTCGTTGGCGTAAACCAGGCCGTCGCGCTGGAACAGGCCGGCGCGGTGAATGTGCCCGCAGACGATGCCGTCCAGGCCGCGGCGGCCGGCGTCGTCCAGGCCGGCCTGCACGAAGCGCGCGATGTAGCGTTCGGCGGCGCCGCTTTTCGACTTCAGGAAATCGGCCAGCGACCAGTAGCGCAGGCCCAGGCGCCGGCGCACGCGGTTGGTGAGCCGGTTGCCGGCCAGGATGCGTTCGTACAGCCAGTCGCCGAAGCGCTCCTGCAGGTTGCCGAACTGGGTGAGCGCGTCGTAGTCGTCGCCATGCGTCACCAGCAGGCGGCGACCGTCGGCGGTGGTGTGGATGGTGCGGCGGCGCAGGCGCATGTTCGGCAGGGCCAGCCCGCAGAAATTGCGGAGGGGGCGGTCGTGGTTGCCGGGCACGTAGACCAGTTCGGTGCCGCCACGCGCCAGCGCATGCAGGGCTTCGACCACCCGGCGCTGGTGCGGGCCCCAGGCGGCCCGGCGTTCGGCCAGCCACCACAGGTCGACGATGTCGCCGACCAGGTACAGCTTGCGCGTGTGCAGGCCTTCCAGGAAATCCGCCAGCTCCGCCGCGTGGCAATGGGCCGAGCCCAGGTGCACGTCGGAGACGAAGACGGCCCGGTGGCGGCGGGCCATCGCGGCGCTCACGCCGCCTCCGGCCCGGCCACCACGGCCGGCGCGGGGCCGGCGAGGTAGCGCTCTCGCTTGCGCGCGCGCACGCGGGTGAGGTCGAGCTCGATCAGCCCGTCCACCGAATGGTTGAAGTCCGGATCGACGCCGAAGGCGAGGAAGCGCGCGCCGCCCGGTTCGCAAAGTTCGGTGTACTGCTTGAACAAGGTCGGCACCCGGGCACCGAGCGCGCCCAGGTTGGCCTTGAGCAGGCGGAAGGCATCGTCCATGCCGAGGCCGCCAAAATCCGGGGGCGCCGCGACGAAGCGGAACGGGCGGTTCGCCGCCACGCCCTGGCCGTCGTCACCGAAGTAGCGGGCGTAATAGGCCACCATTTGCTCGCGCGCGGCCAGCGGCAGTTCGGCGCTCATCGACACCGGCCCGAACAGGTAGCGCACGCCCGGCTGGTGGCGCAGGTAGGCGCCAATGCCCAGCCACAGGTAGTCGAGGCTGCGGCTGCCCTGGTAGCCCGGCGCGACGAAACTGCGGCCCAGTTCCATGCCCTGCATCAGCCGCGGCAGCAGGTGACAGGGATAGGTGAACAGCGACGCGGAGTACAGGCCCGCCAGCCCGCGCTCGGCGAACACGCGTTCGCAGGGTGCGACGCGGTAGCCACCGGCGATCTCCAGCGCCTCCGAATCCCACAGCACGATGTGGTCGTACCAGGTGTCGTAGGCGTCCAGGTCCAGGCGCTGGCCGGTACCCTCGCCCGCCGCGCGGAAGGTGAGTTCGCGCAGGCGGCCGATTTCCCGCAGCAGCGGCGAGTCGGCGTCCAGCGGGCCGGCATGGATGCGCTTGCCGTCGGGCGTGCGGCCCAGCAGCGGCAGGCGCGAGAGTTCGCGTACCAGCAGGCGGCGATCCACGGCGTGGGCCAGCGGCTGCGGACCGTCCGGCTTGGCCTCGCGGCGGGAACCGATCGCGCCCAGGGCCTGGCGCACCGCCTTGAGCGCCCGTCGGTCGGGTTCATCGGCGGCGATGCGGCGGGGGTGGCCGATGCGCAGGCCGATACGGCTGCCGCGGCGCGCGAAGACTTCGCGCGCCAGCATCAGCATGCCGGCCGGGCGGTACAGCGCCGATACGCCGTAGAACAGCATCGAGTTGCGCGCCTGCACTTGCACGGGCAGCACCGGCGCGCCGGTACGCCGGGCAAAGCGCAGGAACCCCCGGCGCCAGCGGCCGTCGCGCACGCCGCGCCAGCCCAGGCGCGAGACTTCGCCGGCGGGAAACACGATGACGCATTGTTCCTGTTCAAGCGCGGCTTCCACGGCGCGCAGTGATTCCGGCGTGGGCCGGCCGCCGACGATGCGCACCGGCAGCAGCAGGTCGCGCAGCGGTGAGACCGCGCCCAGCAGGTCGTTGGCGACCACGCGCACGTCGCGGCGCACGCTGCCGACCAGGTGCAGCAGGGCCAGGGCGTCGAGTGCGCCGCTGGGGTGGTTCGCGACCACGAGCAGGCGGCCGGTTTCGGGAATGCGTTCGTGTTCGACCTGGTCGACGGTATAGCGCACGTCCAGGTAGCGCAGCGCGGCCTCGACGAAGGCCAGGCCGACGAGGTGGCCGTGGGTTTCCAGGAAGTCGCGGGCCTCGCCCAGGCGTGAGGCTTGCTGCACCTTGCCCAGCAGGGGCTTCACGAGGCGGGCGTGCGGGCCCTTGAACCAGCGGGGGTGGCGCTGGGCCAGCTGGCGCTCGAGATCAAGCATGCGGCGTCCGGGGGCGGGGAGGAATGCCGCGCAGCTTGGGCCTGCCGGCTTGCAGGGCGGTTACCCGCAGGCGTCAGGACCGTGACAGTGCCGTCGCCCCGGAACGAACAGGCCGGGCACGAGGCCCGGCCTGTCGGCGTTACCCGGTGGCGCGGATTCAGCGCGCGGCAACGGCCTTGACGAAGTCGATCACCAGGGCCACGCGGCGGTTGGCCAGGCCCTCGTCGCCCCAGGCACCCGGGCGGATCTGGCGGTTGTCGGCTTCGCCGTAGCTGACCGTGCGCACGTGCTCGGCGGCCAGGCCCTGGCTCACCAGGAAATCGCGCACGGCGTCGGCGCGACGCTGGCCCAGGCGCTGGTTGTAGCTGGCCGAGCCGGCCGGGTCGGTGAAGCCTTCCACGGTGACCACCACGCCGTCGTGGTGTTCGGCCAGGGTCTTGGCGAAGTCGGCCAGCATCGGCTTGTCGGCTTCGCGGACCTGGGCCTTGCCGTATTCGAAGTGGGCGGTGGTTTCGACGTGCAGCCGGCCTTCGAACTGGGCGAAGCGGGCGTCGTACTCGCTGAAGCGCCGCTCCAGGGTCGACTGCAGTTCGTTCAGGCGCTGGTCGTGCCGGGCGTCGTTGGCGCGCAGATCGGCGATGGTGGCGTCGTATTCGTCGCGCTTGACGTAGCTGGCACAACCGGCGACGCCGGCTATGGCAAGGGCGGCAACCAAGGGACGGAGGGATCGGGACAGGGTTCGCATGCGGGGTATTCCTCATGTGGCCGGGGGTGGCAGGCCCGACCCTACCCGCTCCCACCCGCCCGGGGCTTAACGACATGGAAACGGCCGGGGCGGCAGGATGCACCCCGGGGCCGGGGCGTGTATCATTTCGCCCCTTCACCCATCCTTTCATCGCAATCAAAGGATATAAGACCGAATGTCCAGCTACCTCTTCACCTCCGAGTCGGTTTCCGAAGGCCACCCGGACAAGCTCGCCGACCAGATCTCCGATGCGGTGCTGGACGCGATCCTCGCCCAGGACCCGAACGCGCGCGTCGCCTGCGAAACCCTGGTGAAGACCGGCGCCGCCATCGTCGCCGGCGAGATCACCACCACCGCCTGGGTGGACATCGAAGAGCTGACCCGCAAGGTCATCAACGACATCGGCTACGACAATTCGAACGTCGGTTTCGACGGCCACACCTGCGCCATCGTGAACATGATCGGCAAGCAGTCGCCGCACATCGCCCAGGGCGTGGACCGCAAGAAGCCCGAGGAACAGGGCGCCGGCGACCAGGGCCTGATGTTCGGCTACGCCTGCAACGAGGCGCCGGAATACATGCCGGCCCCGATCTATTACGCCCACCGGCTGGTCGAACAGCAGGCCAAGGTGCGCAAGTCGGGCAAGCTCAAGTGGCTGCGCCCGGACGCCAAGAGCCAGGTGACCCTGCGCTACGACGGCAACAAGATCGTCGGCCTCGACGCCGTGGTGCTGTCCACCCAGCACGACCCGGGCGTGAAGCAGAAGGACCTGGTCGCGGGCGTGATGAAGCACATCCTCGAGCCGGTGCTGCCCAAGGCCTGGCTGAAGGCGCTGCCGAAGTCGAAGATCCACATCAACCCGACCGGCAAGTTCGAGATCGGCGGCCCGGTGGGCGACGCCGGCCTGACTGGCCGCAAGATCATCGTCGACACCTACGGCGGCATGGCCCGCCACGGTGGTGGCGCGTTCTCGGGCAAGGATCCGTCCAAGGTCGACCGTTCGGCCGCCTACGCCGCGCGTTACGTGGCCAAGAACGTGGTCGCCGCCGGCCTGGCCGACAAGTGCGAAGTGCAGGTGTCCTACGCGATCGGCGTGGCTGAGCCGACCTCGATTTCGGTCACCACTTTCGGCACCGGCAAGATCAGCGACGAGAAGATCGAGAAGCTGATCCGCCAGCACTTCGACCTGCGCCCGTACGGCATCATGAAGATGCTCGACCTGCTGCACCCGATCTACCGCCTCACCGCGGCCTACGGCCACTTCGGCCGCAAGCCCAAGCAGGTCACCTACACCGACGCCAAGGGCAAGAAGCACACTGCCACGGCGTTCTCGTGGGAGAAGACCGACCGCGCCGACGCGCTGCGCAAGTCCGCGGGCCTCAAGAAGTAAGGTTCTTGTCCCCTCTCCCCTTTGGGGGAGAGGGCCAGGACGAGAGGAAAGGGCCGCGAAAGCGGCCCGTTTTTCTTCTTGCGCCGACAATTAGGTCGCCTGCCAATGGCCGGCAAGATCAGGCCGACTCATCCAGAAAGTGGAATCGACCGTGCTTGGCCGGAAAATCGTCGCTGCCGACGTCAACACAAACCACATTCAGACGAACCGGCGCCCCACCTCGCCGCTTCAAATGGAAGACGGATGGCGCGGCTGAATCCACGACCGAATGCCAAGGATAGACGAGGTAGAACTCCTCACAGCCGAACGCGCTCGCGTAGGCATTCATCTGGTACACGTGAGACGCTTCGGGCTCGATACGGCCAGATCTTCCAGGCGCTGGCAGCGTCCATTTGGTATCCACAATCGCCACCATTGATCCGTTGCTGCGTAGCACCATGTCAGGCCGTAGTTTGAAGGCAGGATGCGACTCGCGATCCTCCAATTCATGACTGGTGTCTTGTACTGACAGCTCGACCCCCAAGCGTCGGCCGCGCTTTCTCAGATTCACTGTAATCGCCGCCTCGAAAAGTCGATTCATGTCGAAGAGCATTTCAGGCGCCGGGCTATTACCTGAACGCAGGTTTGGCGAGAGCAGCCTTAGTATCAGCTCCGCCCAACGAAGCGCATCTTGGTAACGAATGGCCCGGCGATCTGGCAGCAATCCATCAATCACTGGAAGTGCATTTCGCAACAAGGCAGCCCCTTCAAACGCGGCACTAAGCTCCGCCACTCGACGCGCGGCGTCCACGCTCTCAATCCAAGGCCGAACTACCGAAAGTGCGGTGCGCAGCACCTGGTTCCTCGGGTTGTCGATTGAAAGCTCGTCAAACCGGCAGCTGATCACGTCCGGACGCATGCCGTGTACGGTCGCCTGACGCGTGACTTGAAGCCGGCCACGAACCACTCGCAGGTCGTCAGTTCGCGATTGGTACTGGCGAAGTAAGCCCCCTCGCACCAACAGGGATACTTCCTCGAGGAAGGTGTCGATGAATACGCCCAGCAGAGTCCGCCGCTCGACACTGTGACCGACCGCTCCCCGCGAATGGATAGGCACGCGCTTTGCGGCATGGAGCAATCGAAGGAACGTTCCACGGTCCGCCGAAGCATCGTTGGAACTAGCGACTTTTGGCAGCACCTCGAGTACACGACCGCCCAGATTCACCAAGCCAGCAAATTGGGCCAGCCGCACACTCCTATTTCCCAAAGTGCAAAATCCGGGCCGAGTGCGGCCAATGGAGGCCAGCATGTCCACTTCAGACGCAGACAGGTCTCGAGCGCCTTGGCCGATCGCAAGGGTTTCGTGCTCCCACGCCGTTAGTAATGCGGGCATCTTCAGGCCTGGACAGCCTTGTAGAGACTGATGAAGTCCAGCGAACTCCAACCCGCAGGGTCAGTCACGCGATAGCGGAACTGTAGAGGTAGATCGCTAGAGTCGGAACCCCCGAAGAGCTCGCGTGCTTCAAGCACCTCGCGGGCCAGGAGTGGGGAGCGCCCTGAACCGTTCGAAAGCACCATCTCCACGCGGCGCCAGTCGTCGAAAAAGTATTCCTGCAGCAAGGGAATGATGCGGCCGTGGAATACCGCCCTCAGATCTGCGAGCGACCGAACGCTGGTCAGATAGGCATGCCCGACAAGACGATCCCGGTCCGCCAGGAACTCGATTCGATCATTGATCGCCCGCAACAGGCGGGCTAAATCAACATCCTCGACATGCCGGTCAATCACGGAGTACTCGGGGCCAATCTCACGAAATTCGAAGCGACGGCGCAACGCGATGTCCAGCAGGGCAATTGACCGATCCGCGGTGTTCATGGTGCCGATGATGTCCAGATTGTCGGGAACGCCGAAGCGCTCGTCTTCACCTTCCTCCAATCCCGTACCTGGCAATTGCACTTCCATGCCCGCCACAAGGTTGCCCGCCCCGTCATAGCGGGCACGCTTGTCGAGTTCGATCAAGGTGATCAGCTCGCCGAATACCTTGGCGATATCAGCGCGATTGATCTCGTCAATAAACAACGCGTGGCGCCGCGTCGGATTGGCCCGGGCCTCGGCACAGGCCTGCTTGAAGATGCCGTCCACCATTCGAAACCCTACGGCGGCACCAGAGTCCGTGTTGGCCACGGGCCGAAGCCCGACAACAAAATCCTCGTAGGAATATGAGGGGTGGAAGGTCACTACGCGATACCGCTTTGCTGGCGCCGCGTTCTTGGCCGGACCAGCGAGCCAGCGATCGTGAAGCTCCGCTGCCTCTGCATCTTCATCCTGCCAATCCTTGACGACCGACCAAAAGGAATCCGCGTCCTTCTCGAAGGTATAGGGGGCGCGGTGAACTGCAACGTTAACCGTATTAGGTTCCCGGCTGGCATGTTCCTGCAAGTACCCCCAAATGGTCGGGCGTACGGTTCCTGTCCGATTTCTCTGCGCGGCCTTTGCACGAATGATCGGGTGCCCCTCCAAGTCCGCAACTTTGGTTCGCGCACCCATCTGCGCCAAGGCAACCGCGATGACTGCGCGCCAACCGTAGGCTGCAACCAACTGCATTTCCCAAGCCTTACGATCAATATCAGCCGGCTGGTCCGTGTAGTCGCGAAACATCTGCTGCAGCCGGTAGGTCTTGCCTGTACCGGGAGGACCGAAGAGGATCAGATTCTTGGCGCGAACCGTTGCCAGGGCGTAGACCGACACCGCGGGCTCGCTGACCCCTCCTGCCAGCTCTTCGTCATCTGCTTCCACATCAGCAGGACCCTCGTTCGGTTTCTGCCATTCGTCTCGCAAGGGATGCAGGTAGAAGTCCAAGTCCGTCGCACCGAAGCGCGCTTCTTGCGCCAATCGCAGCTTCAATAGCTCGTCGTCCAGCTGGCGATCGGTCCATCTTCTCGTGACATTGACCGGGGCGACGCCGAACCCAGCAAGGACGCGGCGTCGGTCTCCATTGCTGGACATCCGCTCAACCCGATCCGGAAACAGAAAGTAGCGGAGCATGTGACGAAATTGCCGCTCTCCTTCCATCGGCACGGCACCGATCCAGTCCATGAATTGGTCGTAGTCCGTTAGCACTGTCCTTCGAGTCGCCTCGGGCAGCTGCTTGATCGTCTTGCCAAGTGCGATCAGGTAATTCACCTCGCGCCAGCGATTGGTATTCATGCCCATGCCCGCAGAGCCGATTCCATCCAGCAGGTCGTCAGCAAGTAGCGGATGGCCGGAATCAAGCGAGTCGCCGGACCAACCCCATACGTTGACGATGCTCTCTCGCTTCATTTCCTCAGTGATGTTGCTGGGGAACAAGAGGAGCGCCCAGAGCATTTCAGCCATCAGCTTCCTGGCCCCTGGCGCCGCGTCGGCGACCTGCAGCTCCAACTTCTCGTAGAAGCTTCCATCCCCGGCGTCGGGCCGCTGAACCACAAAACGATCCAGTGCGTCGAAATTTGCTGCCGTCCATATCTGCTCTTTTGAGAAGACACTGCCATCAAGGATCAAACAGTTGTCTACCCACTGCTGGGCGGCAGCAATGATGGGAGCAGAATTGTGCGGCGGGGAGTATCGGGCCACGGGACACCTTCAGGTTAATTTGCTGAGACGGCGGAGACAGGTGTCTCATCCGTTGTAAAGATCGGCCTGAAAACCAGTAAAGAGTCGGCGAATAGACTCCGGCGGCAGGCCATGGGTTTTTTGAGGTTCCTACAGTTTCCCCCTTGCAGGGGCTATTTCCGGGGAAGCTTACCTATCACGGCCCAACGTCGGCAGCCTGCGCCAGGGGCCAGAACAAACCTCCGGACCCCCATTCATCCCCTCATCGCGAGACAACGATATAATGCCCGCCGGCCCTCCGGAGCCCACCCCGCCGAGGGGCGCTGCAAGCCCGGCCACGCAACGTGGGCAAGGGATCAGGCTCGGCGAAGGTTCCAAGTTCAACCGCGCCCGTTAACGAGCGACCCCCGAGGCCCCTGCCCGGCCGGCGTCGCCCACCGACGGAGCTTTACCTATGAACGCTGTCACTCCCCTCAAGCACGACTTCAAGGTCGCCGACCTGTCCCTGGCCGATTGGGGCCGCAAGGAAATCGACATCGCCGAGCACGAGATGCCGGGCCTGATGTCCATCCGCCGCAAGTACGCCAAGGACGCCCCGCTCAAGGGCGTGCGGGTCACCGGCTCGCTGCACATGACCATCCAGACGGCCGTGCTGATCGAAACCCTGAAGGACATCGGCGCCGACGTGCGCTGGGCGTCCTGCAACATCTTCTCCACCCAGGACCACGCCGCGGCGGCCATCGCCAAGACCGGCACCCCGGTCTTCGCCTGGAAGGGCGAAACCCTGGAGGAGTACTGGGACTGCACCCTCGACGCCCTGTCCTTCCCGGACGGCAAGGGCGGCTTCCTCGGCCCGCAGATGGTCGTGGACGACGGCGGCGACGTCACCCTGCTCATCCACAAGGGCTACGAGCTCGAGAAGGGTGACGATAGCTGGGTCAACAGCAAGGGCGCCAGCCACGAGGAGCAGGTGATCAAGAACCTGCTCAAGCGCGTCCACCGCGAGCGTCCGGGTTTCTGGACCACCGTGGTCAAGGACTGGAAGGGTGTGTCGGAAGAGACCACCACCGGCGTGCACCGCCTCTACCAGCTGGCCGAAGCCGGCAAGCTGCTGGTTCCGGCCATCAACGTCAACGACTCGGTCACCAAGTCCAAGTTCGACAACCTCTACGGCTGCCGCGAGTCGCTGGCCGACGGCCTCAAGCGCGCGATGGACGTAATGCTGGCCGGCAAGGTGGCCGTGGTCTGCGGTTACGGCGACGTCGGCAAGGGTTCGGCCCATTCGCTGCGCGCCTACGGTGCCCGCGTCGTGGTCACCGAAATCGACCCGATCTGCGCCCTGCAGGCGTCGATGGAAGGCTTCGAGGTCAACACCGTTGAATCGACCCTGGGCCGCGGCGACATCTATGTCACCACCACCGGCAACAAGGACGTGCTGACGCTCGAGCACATGAAGGCCATGAAGGACCAGGCCATCGTCTGCAACATCGGCCACTTCGACAATGAAATCCAGGTGGACGCGCTCTACAACTCGGGCGCCAAGAAGACCAACATCAAGCCGCAGGTCGACAAGTTCACCTTCGACAACGGCAACTCGATCTTCCTGCTGGCCGAAGGCCGCCTGGTGAACCTGGGCTGCGCCACCGGCCACCCCAGCTTCGTCATGTCCAACTCCTTCGCCAACCAGACCCTGGCGCAGATCGAGCTGTGGGCGAACAAGGAAAGCTACGAGCCCAAGGTCTACATCCTGCCCAAGAAGCTGGACGAGGAAGTGGCCCGCCTGCACCTGGAGAAGATCGGCGTGAAGCTGACCACCCTGACCAACGAACAGGCCGAGTACCTGGGCGTGGCCAAGGAAGGTCCGTACAAGCCGGAGCATTACCGCTACTAATGGGATTCGCGCCTGAAGGCGCTCCTACAGTGGATACGGGACGGGCGCCGCGAGGCGCCCGTTTCTTCTTGTCAGCGCCAGTTGGCGTGCACGTCCCAGAAGGCCACGGCGCGCTTGTAGGCCGCGCGGTCGATCGGCACCCCGCTGCCGCCTTCCTCCACGCCCAGCGCGTTGCGCAGCATGGTGATGGGGACCATCGGGATCTCGGCGGGCTCCATCGTGTACAGGCAGCCAACGATGCCCCAGTCGGCGTCGATGGCCGTGCCCTCCTTCGCCAGCTGCTCGCGGTCGTAGAGGATGGGCACGAGGTAATTGGCCACCGGCGGCTCCAGGCCTTCGAACCAGCGCACCAGCACCGGCAGCTCGGCCGGCGTGCGGGCCTCGTAGGCGCTGCGCAGCTGGTGGCGGTTGTCCGGGGTGATGGGGATGGCCGAGCAGCGGGTCGACGTCCAGTTGCGGTGCACGTGCAGCTGGCAGAACGGCGCGTAGCCCGGCAGGACGGCCTCAGGCGCGTGGCTGTTGAGCCGGGAGACGAAGTCCTCCGCCGAGATGTCCTGGATGGCGGTGCGGCGGCCGTCGCCGGGGAACAGGCGGCGGCGGGCAAAGTCGGTCATTTGAATGCTCATGGCCCGGATTGTCGGGAAAAACCCGGGTCTGAGTCGAATTTCCCCGCGGTTGAGCTGCCAGATCAAGGGCCACGCGGAGGAAATTAGACTCTGACCCCGGTTTTATTACCCATCCATCCGGATGAAAGGATATAGTCGGGCCAGGCCCGCCCGAACCTGCGTCCATGACCCCGATCAGCCTCGAGTTCTACCCGCCCAAGAATGACGAGCAGCGCACGCAGCTCGAGCGCACCGTGCGCAAGCTCAAGCCGCGCGAGCCGGAGTTCGTGTCGGTCACCTTCGGCGCCGGTGGCTCGACGCTCAGTTACACGCCCGAGACCGTGCGCGGCCTGCGCGCCGACCATGGCCTGGACGCGGTGCCCCACCTGAGCTGCATGGGCGGCACCCGCGCCGAGTTGGGCGAGCTGCTCGACACCTACAAGGCCATGGGCTGCACCCGCATCGTCGCCCTGCGCGGCGACCTGCCCTCGGGCATGGCCCGCGCCGGCGACTTCCGCTACGCCGCCGACTTGGTCGCCTTCATCCGCGAAACCCACGGCGACCATTTCCGCATCGAAGTGGGCTGCTACCCGGAAACCCATCCCCAGGCCGAATGCGCGCTGTCGGACCTGCGCAATTTCCAGTCCAAGGTCGCCGCCGGCGCCGATTCCGCGATCACCCAGTATTTCTTCAACGCCGACGCCTATTTCCGCTTCGTGGACGACATGCGCGCGGCCGGCATCACCATTCCGATCATCCCGGGCATCATGCCGATCTCGAATTACAGCCAGCTGCGCCGCTTCTCCGAAGCCTGCGGCGCCGAGATCCCGCGCTGGATGGCCAAGCGCATGCAGGCCTATGGCGACGATGCCGACAGCATCCGGGAGTTCGCTGCCGACGCCGTGGCGGCGATGTGCCGGCGCCTGGTCGAAGGCGGCGCGCCGGAGCTGCATTTCTACACGCTGAACCTTGCCCGGCCGACCGAAGCGGTGCTTTCCCGCCTGGACTGAGTTTGGCGCTAGGCTTCGCGGCATGTACCGCGTCGCCTGGTCCCTGCTGCTCGTTGCCACCGCACTGGCCCTGCCGGCCGGGGCGCAGGCGCAGGCGGTGAACCGCTGCGTCGGCGCCGACGGCCGCAGCATCTACAGTGACCAGCCCTGCGATGCGCTGGGCGCCGTCGCCCGCCAGGCGCCGGCCCGGCCGGCCGCCGCGAGCGCCCATGGCTTCACCACCGGTACGGGCACGATCGGCGCGGG
>CAXAYM010000015.1:0-15124 GCA_963973175.1 uncultured Arenimonas sp. | reverse complement strand
CGGTGCTGGCGCAGGTGCGCCTGGACGTGGCGGCGGACGACACGGCCGATGGCCTCGCCCGGCGCCTGTCGCCGCGGGAGCACGCGCTGCTGGTGGCCTGCACCGCCGCGATCGCGACGGGCCGCGCCCGGCTTGCCGGTGGCCGCTGGTTCTTCGACGGCCAGGCCCTCGACCGGCCGCTGCAGCTCGACGGTAAAGACCAGGTGCAGCGGGAGACGGCGCATGCGTAAGCTCCTGCGCGGCCTGCTCGCCGCCACCGCCCTGGCGTTTCCCCTGCTGGCCGGCGCCGCGGCGCCGCCGAAACCCTTCAGCGCCGATTACGAAGTGCGCCGCAACGACCAGCGCATCGGCACCGGCCAGGTGTCGCTGCAGCGCGTGGGCGACGACGTGTTCGAACTGGTCACCCGCAGCCGCGGCACCGAGGGCCTGGCGGCCCTGGCGGGGGTCGAGCGCGAAGAGCGCTCGAAGCTTCGCTGGACCGGCAGCGGGCTGGAGCTGGTGACCTACCGGATGCAGCAGAAGGCCGGCTGGAAGAACCGCGAGCAGCAGCTGACGCTGGACCCGCGCACTCGCGAGGTCAGCAGCCGCTGGAAGGATGAATCGGCCCGCTACCGGGCGCCGGCCGCCGTGCTCGACGCCCACGGCGCGACCGCGGCGATCATGGTGGCCCTGGCCGCCGGCGAACGCGGCACGCTGGCGTTCCCGATCGCCGATCGTCGCGGCGTCGAAACCCAGACCTACCGCGTCGCCGCGCCGGTGCGCCTGCGCACCGCGATCGGTACCGAACGCGCCCTGCGGGTGGTACGCGTGCGCAGTGGCGACAGCGGTCGCATCACCAAGCTCTGGTTCGCGCGCAACCACGGCTGGCTGCCGCTGCGCATCAAGCAGTACGAGGCCGACGGCGAAACCCTCGACCTGCGCATCACCGCGATCCGCTAGCTGGGAAGGCGGCGGATCCTGGCGCCGAGGGTGCCGAGTTTTTCTTCGATGTTCTCGTAGCCGCGGTCGATGTGGTAAATGCGGTCGACCACGGTTTCGCCCTTGGCGACCAGGCCGGCCAGCACCAGCGAGGCCGAGGCGCGCAGGTCGGTGGCCATCATCGGCGCGCCGGTCATCTGGGCGACGCCGCGGATGATGGCGGTATTGCCCTCGATGCGGATGTCGGCGCCCAGGCGCTGCAGCTCGTTGAGGTGCATGAAGCGGTTCTCGAAGATCGTCTCGGTGATCACGCCCACGCCGTCGGCGATGGTGTTGAGCGCCGCGAACTGCGCCTGCATGTCGGTCGGGAAGGCCGGGTACGGCGCCGTGGTCAGGTTCACCGCCCGGGGCCGCTTGCCGCGCATGTCCACGGTGATCGAATCACTGGTGACGTCCAGGTGGGCCCCGGCTTCCTCCAGCTTCACCAGCACCGCGTCCATCGTGTCGGCGCGGGTGCGGCGGGCGGTGACGCGGCCGCCGGTCATGGCGCCGGCGACCAGGAAGGTGCCGGCCTCGATGCGGTCGGGCAGCACGTCGTAGTGGATGCCGTTGAGCCTGTCCACGCCATGGACAACAATCCGGTTGGTGCCGGCGCCTTCGATGTCGGCGCCCATCGCGATCAGGCAGTTGGCCAGGTCCACGACCTCCGGCTCCATCGCGCAGTTCTCCAGCACGGTGGTGCCCTTGGCCAGCGCGGCCGCCATCAGCACGTTCTCGGTGCCGGTGACGGTGATCATGTCGAAGACGTAGCGGCCGCCGCGCAGGCGTTCGGCCCGGGCCTTGATGAAGCCGTTCTCGACCGTGACCTCGGCGCCCAGCGCCTGCAGGCCCCGGATGTGCTGCTCGACCGGGCGCGAACCGATCGCGCAGCCACCGGGCAGCGACACCTCGGCGTGGCCGAAGCGCGCCACCAGCGGGCCCAGCACCAGGATCGAGGCGCGCATGGTCTTGACCAGCTCGTAGGGCGCCACCGTGGAGGTGATGAAACGCGGGTCGGCGGTGATGGTGAGCTTTTCGTCCACCATCAGCTGCACGCCCATCGCACCCAGCAGTTCCATCGTGGTGGTGACGTCGTGCAGATGCGGCACGTTGCCGATCGAGATGGGGCCGTCGGCCAGCAGCGTCGCCGCCAGGATGGGCAGCACGGCGTTCTTGGCGCCGGAAATCTGCACGTCGCCGTTTAGCGGCTCGCCGCCGGTGATGACAATTTTCGCCATGGTTGAATCGGCCTGATTTTCTGTAGGAGCGCCTTCAGGCGCGAATCTTTTGAGGGTGCGACCTCACCTGCGGAATTTCGCGCCCGAAGGCGCGCCTGCAGGGGTCACGCGGTCCGGTCTGCTTCTTCCGGGGTCAGGGTGCGCAGGGCCAGCGCGTGGATCTCGCCGCCCATCTTCTCGCCCAGCGTGGCATAGACCATGCGGTGGCGGGCCAGCGGCAGCTTGCCGGCGAAGGCGTCGCTGACCACGGTGGCCTCGAAATGCACGCCGTCGTCGCCGCGCACCTGGGCGCGGGCGCCGGGCAGGCCGGATTCGATGAGTTCCTGGATGATCTGGGGATTCATGGGCGAGCGGGGCGCGGCGGGCGCGCAGGCCTTACAATGCGGCCCCGCATCATACTCCCTGCGCCCGCCCATGAATGCCCCCCCAGCCGCCCTGGCAGTCACCGACGAGGCCCTGATCGCCAGCGGCCGCGCCGTCATCGACATCGAGGCCCAGGCCCTGGACGCCGTGAACGGGCGCCTGGGCGCCGACTTCGCCGCCGCCTGCCGGCACATCCTGGCCTGCACCGGCCGGGTGGTCTGCACCGGCATGGGCAAGTCCGGCCACATCGCCACCAAGATCGCCGCCACGCTCGCCTCCACCGGCACCCCGGCCTTTTTCATGCACCCGGGCGAGGCCAGCCACGGCGACCTGGGCATGGTCACCGACGCGGACGTGGTGCTGGCCCTGTCGAACTCCGGCGAAAGCGACGAGATCCTGTCCATCGTTCCCTCGCTCAAGCGCCAGGGCAACGTGCTGGTCTCGATGACCGGCCGCCCGGGTTCCAGCCTGGCCCGCCTGGCCGACGTGCACCTGGACGCCAGCGTGCCGGCCGAGGCCTGCCCGCTGGGCCTGGCGCCGACCTCGTCCACGACCGCGGCGCTGGCCCTGGGCGATGCGCTGGCGGTGGCCCTGCTCGAGGCCCGCGGCTTCACCGCCGAGGACTTCGCCCGCTCGCATCCGGCCGGCGCGCTGGGCCGGCGCCTGCTGCTGCGCATCCGCGACATCATGCATGCCGGTGACGACGTGCCGCTGGTGCACGTGGACGCCAGCACCTCCGAGGCCCTGCTCGAGATGACCCGCAAGCGCCTGGGCATGACCGCCGTGGTGGACACCGACGGCGTGCTGCAGGGCGTGTTCACCGACGGCGACCTGCGCCGCTGCCTGGACGACGAGGACACCGACCTCAAGGCCACGCCGGTCAGCCAGCTGATGGGTCGCTCGCCCAAGACCATCGGCGCCGACGCGCTGGCGGTCGAGGCGGCGCACCTGATGGAGGAGCACAAGATCAACGCCGTGGTGGTGCTCGACGGCCAGCGCCGCGTGATCGGCGCCCTGAACATTCATGACCTGTTGCGCGCACGCGTGGTGTGATCCGCCGATGATCCTGCCCCCCTCCGAACTGCACGAACGCGCCGCGCGCATCCGCCTGGCCTGTTTCGACGTCGACGGCACCCTGACCGACGGCCGCCTGGTCTACGACGGCGAAGGCCGCGAAACCAAGGCCTTCCACGTGCTCGACGGCCAGGGCCTGAAGCCGCTGGAGGAAAACGGCGTCGCCGTGGCCTTCATCACCGCCCGCCGCAACGCCGCGATCCAGGCGCGCGCCCGCGACCTCGGCCTGCAGCACGTCTATACCGGCGTGAAGGACAAGGGCGCGGTGCTGGTGCAGCTGTGTGAATCGCTGGAACTGTCGCTGGAACAAGCCGCGCACATGGGCGACGACCTGCCCGACCTGCCGGCCCTGTCGCAGGTCGGCCTGGCCGCGGCGCCGGGCAACGCCCACCCCTGGGTCGCCGAACGCGTGCACTGGATCGCCCGCGCGCGTGGCGGCGAAGGCGCGGTGCGCGAGCTGTGCGACCTGATCCTGGACGCCAAGGGTTTGCGCGCGGCGATCCTGGAGCAGTTCGGCGCGGCATGACCCGATGAGCCGGAGCGCACTCAATGCCATCCTGCTGGTCCTGGCCGTCGGCCTGGGCAGCTACGCCGTCTGGCAGTGGCGCAAGAACCAGCTGCCGCCGCCCGAACCGGTTCAGCGCTCGGACTACGTCCTGCGCGAGTTCGAGCTGACCGCGCTCAACGACCAGGGCACCGAGGCCTTCACCGTCGTCTCGCCCTATCTCGAGCGCGACCCGAACGGCAAGAGCCTGGACATCCGGCAGCCGCGCTTCAGCTTCCCCGGCCAGGACGGCAGCTGGCAGGCGCGCTCGGACACTGCCTGGGTCAGCCCGAAGGCGCAGGAAGTGCAGCTGCGCGGCGAAGTCCGCCTGGTCGGACCGCCCAGCGAGTCCGGCCAGCGCATCGATTTCAGCACCGACGGGCTCTCGGTCTTCCCGGACGAACAGCGCGCCAGCACCGACGACCGGGTTAACATCAAACGCGGCGAATCCCGCTACGCCGGCACCGGCCTGCGGGTGGACATGACCGCCAAACGTTTCCAGCTGCTCCAGGACACCAAGGGACGCTATGCGCCACGCCAGTAACCTGCTGATCATTGCCGCCCTCGTGCTGGCGCCCCCGGCGCTGGCCAGGTCCACCGACCGCAACCAGCCGATGGACCTGAGCGCCGACCGCACCGACGCCATGCTCGGCGACAACGCCGTGTCCACGCTGGAAGGCAACGTGCGCATCCGCCAGGGCTCGCTGGAAGTGGACGCCGACCGCGCCGAAGTGCACCAGGTCGGGGGCGACCCGAACCGCGTGGTGCTCACCGGCAGCCCGGCCACGCTGCGCCAGGTGTCCGACCAGGGCGAACCCACCGAAGCCACCGCCAACCGCATCGTCTACATGCTCGTCGACGAAAGCATGATGCTCACCGGCAATGTCGTGATCACCCAGCCGCGCGGCACCCTGCGCGGCGAGACGATCAGCTACGACATCAACACCGGCCGTCTCAACGGCGGCAACGACGGCGCCCGCGTGTCCATGCGCATCCTGCCCAAGTCCGCCGCGACCACCGACTGATGCTTACCGCGACCGGCCTGGCCAAGCGCTACCGCTCGCGCCAGGTGGTGCACGATTTCGCGATGGAAGTGCGCCCCGGCGAAGTCGTCGGACTGCTGGGCCCCAACGGCGCCGGCAAGACCACCTGCTTCTACATGATCGTCGGCCTGGTCGGCCCCGACGCCGGCCGCATCACGCTCGACGGCAAGGACATCACCAGCCTGCCGATGCACCAACGCGCACGCCTCGGCCTGGGCTACCTGCCCCAGGAGGCCTCGGTGTTCCGCAAGCTCAGCGTCGCCGACAACATCCACGCGGTGCTGGAGCTGCGCCAGGACCTGGACGCCACCGGCCGCGCCAACGAGCTGGCGGCGCTGATGGAGGAGCTGCAGGTCGGCCACGTGGCCGAGCAGCCGGGCGCCAGCCTGTCGGGCGGCGAACGCCGCCGGGTCGAGATCGCCCGTGCGCTGGCCGCCCGCCCGCGTTTCATGCTGCTCGACGAACCCTTCGCCGGCGTTGACCCGATCTCGGTCGGCGAGATCCAGAAGATCGTCCGGCACCTCAAGGCCCGGGGCATCGGCGTGCTGATCACCGACCACAACGTCCGCGAGACCTTGGGCATTTGCGACCACGCGTATATCCTCAATGCCGGCAGCGTGCTCGCCCGGGGAACCCCCGACGAGGTGCTGGCCAATCCCGACGTGCGTCGCGTCTACCTGGGCGACTCCTTCCGCCTGTAGGCAGGGCCGCGCCGCCCCCCAGCGGACCGACATGAAACCGACCCTCCAGACCCGACTTGGCCAGCAGCTGTCCCTGACGCCCCAGCTGCGCCAGGCGATCCGGCTGCTGCAGCTGTCGGCGCTGGAGCTGGAAGCCGAGCTCAACCAGGCCCTGGAATCGAATCCGCTGCTCGAGCGCGGCGACGAGGACCAGGGCGACGACCGCCCGGAAGGCGAAAAGCCGGAGGACCCCGGCCCGGAAGACACCCCGGGTGACGCGCCGGAGCCGGAGGAATTCGACAGCGCCGAGCTCGACGAGTGGTACGAGGCGCCCGCCGGGGACCGCCGCCACAACGATGGCGGCGAACCGGACGAACTGACCGCCGCCGCCCCGGTCGACCTTCACGCCCACCTGCTCTGGCAGCTGCAGCTGAGCCACCTGGGGCCGCGCGACCTGGCGATCGGCCAGGCCGTGATCGAAGCCATCAATGACGACGGCTATCTCGAAGGCCCGCTCGAGGACATCCAGGCCGCCCTGCGCCCCGAGATGGAAGCCAGCGAAGCCGAGATCGAAACCGTGCTGCACATCGTCCAGCACTTCGACCCGGTCGGCGCCGGCGCCCGCTGCCTGTCCGAGTGCCTGTGCGTGCAGCTGAGCCTGCTCAGCGAGGACACTCCCGGCCTGGCCCTGGCCGTCCTGCTGTGCCGCGAACACCTCGACGCCCTGGCCCGCCTCGGCGCCGACCGCCTGGCCGGCCAGCTCGGCGAGACGGCCGAGGCCATGGCCACGGCCGTGGCCCTGCTGCGCTCGCTCGACCCGAAACCCGGCGCCCAGGTCGGCGGCAGCGAGCCCGAATACATCGCCCCCGACGCCATCGCCTACCGCCAGAACGGCGTCTGGAAGGTCCGCCTGGCCGCCGGCAGCCGGCCGCGCCTGGCGATCAACCGCCACTATGAAGGCCTGATCGGCCGGGCCAGCCGCGAGGACGACAGCTACCTGCGCGGCCAGCTGCAGGAGGCCCGCTGGCTGATAAAGAGCCTGGAAACCCGCGCCGATACCGTCGAACGCGTGGCCCGGGCGATCGTGCGCCAGCAGTCGGCCTTCCTCGACCACGGCAACGAGGCCATGCGCCCGCTGACCCTGCGTGAAGTCGCCGAAGAGCTGGGGCTCCACGAGTCCACCGTGTCCCGGGCCACCACCCGCAAGTACCTGCGCACCCCGCGCGGCACCTTCGAATTCAAGCACTTCTTCAGCTCCGGCATCGCCACCGAGCACGGCGGCAGCGCCTCGGCCACCGCCATCCAGGCCATGATCCGCAAGCTGATCGACGCCGAAAGCCCACGCACCCCGCTTTCGGACCAGAAACTGGCCGAAACCCTCAAGGCCGAGGGCATCCCCGTGGCCCGGCGAACCGTGGCAAAATATCGGGAAGCAATGAACATCCCCGCCTCCAACGAGCGGCAGCGGCTGGCCTGAGCCCCCACCCATGGCCCATGCCGACCCGAGCGCGGATATGCGCAAATTCCCCCAGGACTTGACGCCGGTCACGCCCCGTTAGCGACGGGCGTGATTATCTGTAGCTGTACCCACCAAGGAGGATCGTGACCATGCGGATCGACATCAGCGGCCACCAGATGGAAGTCACCCCGGCCCTTCGCGACTACGTCAACGACAAGTTCGCGCGCGTCAACCGCCACTACGACCACCATGCCGAGGCCCGGGTGATCCTGTCGGTCGACAAGCTCGACCAGCGGGCCGAGGCCACCGTCGGCACCGCCGGCAAGACCGTGCATGCCGACGCCGTCGCCCCGGACATGTATGCCGCCATCGACATGCTCGCCGACAAGCTCGACCGCCTGCTGCTCAAGCAGAAGGAAAAGATGACCGACCACCACCGCGGCGAATCCGCCGCCCGCTCGGACAGCTTCGGCTAGCCGTGCACCTGCTCGACCTGCTCAGCCCGGGGCGCGTGCTCGCCCCGGGCCCGATCCCCGGCAAGAAACGACTGCTCGAGAAGGCGTCCGCCCTGCTCGCCGAGGGCAATGCCGAGGTCGAGCGCGCCGTTTTCGACAGCCTGGTCGGGCGCGAGCGCCTGGGCAGCACCGGCCTGGGCCACGGCGTGGCCATCCCGCATGGCCGCAGCGCCAAGGTCGGCACCGCGATCGGCTGTTTCCTGCGCCTGTCCGAGCCCGTGGAGTTCGGCTCGCCCGACGGCATGCCGGTGGACCTGGTGTTTGCCCTGGTCGTTCCGGAGCATTTTTCCTCGCAGCACCTGATGCTGCTTTCCCAGCTGGCCGAGATGTTCGGCGACGCCGGTTTCCGCGACCAGCTGCGCGCCGCCGGCGACGCCGCGGCCCTGCACGCCCTGCTGGCGGACTGGCAGGCCAGCCACCCCGAGGCCGGCTGATCCGATGACCGACCGCCTGAGCGCCCGCGAACTCTTCGACGAACTGGGCGAACGGCTCGAGCTGCGCTGGGTCGGCGGCCAGCGCGGCGGCGAACGCCTGATCGAACGCGGCGAACACCTCTCGCGCCGCCCCTCGCTGGCCGGCTACCTCAACGTGATCCACCCGAACAAGGTGCAGATCATCGGTTCGGCCGAACTGGCCTGGCTCGACGGCCTGGACGCGCGCACCCGTTGGGAGGTGCTGCTCAAGATCATGGAGTCGCGGCCGCTGGCGATGGTGATCACCCAGAACCAGTCCTGCCCGGCCGACCTGCGCGACGCCGCCGAAGAAAGCGACACCCCGCTGTGGGTCTCGCCGCGCCGCGGCTACGAGCTGCTCAACCTGCTGCAGTACCACCTGGCGCGCTCGCTGGCGCCGCGCATCACGCTGCACGGCGTGTTCATGGAGATCTATTCGATCGGCGTGCTGGTGACGGGTGATTCCGGCGCCGGCAAGAGCGAGCTGGCGCTGGAGCTGATCAGCCGCGGCCACCGCCTGGTCGCCGACGACGCGCCCGAGTTCACCCAGATCGCGCCCGACGTGCTCGACGGCACCTGTCCGGAACTCCTGCAGGACCTGCTGGAAGTGCGCGGCCTGGGCGTGCTCAACATCCGCGAGATGTTCGGCGACACCGCGGTGAAGCGGAACAAGTACCTGCGCCTGGTCGTGCACCTGGAGCAAACCCCGCAGCAGAGCGACGAGGCGATGACCCGCATCACCGGCGAGTCACGCAGCCGCAAGGTGCTCGACCTCGACGTGCCCGTGGTCGAACTGCCCGTCGCCGCCGGCCGCAACCTGGCCGTGCTGACCGAAGCCGCCGTGCGCCTGCACCTGCTGCGCAGCAAGGGCATGGACCCGGCGGCGGCCTTCCTCGCGCGCCACAGCGCCTTCCTGCAGCAGGGGGAAACCCAGTGAGCACCGACACCACCCGCCCGCTGCTCTACGTCATCACCGGCCTGTCCGGCTCGGGCAAGTCGGTCGCGCTCAAGACCCTCGAAGACCTGGACGTGCACTGCACCGACAACCTGCCGGTGGAGCTGCTGCCGCAGTTCGTGCGCTCGGTGACCGCCAGCGACGAGGTGCGCAAGCTGGCCGTGGGCATCGACGTGCGCAATGCCTCGGACCTGGCGCGTATCCCGCAGTGGCTGTCGGCGCTGGGCGAGATGGGCATCGACCACCAGCTGGTGTTTTTCGAAACGCGCGACGAAACCCTGCTCAAGCGCTACTCCGACACGCGCCGCAAGCACCCGCTGAGCCACGACGGCCTCGCCCTGGCCGACGCCATCGAACTCGAGCGCGTGCGCCTGCGGCCGCTCAAGGCCATCGCCGACCTGGTGATGGACACCTCCGACATGAACGTGCACCAGATGCGCCGCGAGGTGATCACCGCGCTGGGCGTGGGCACGCACCAGGACATGTCGCTGCTGTTCGAGTCCTTCGCCTACAAGCGCGGCCTGCCGGCCGACGCCGACTTCGTGTTCGACGCCCGCGCCCTGCCCAACCCGCACTGGGACGCGCGCCTGCGGCCGCTGTCGGGCCGCGACGCCGCCGTGCGCGACTACCTGGAACAGGACCCGCAGGTGCAGGAATTCGTGGCCCAGGTCGTGGCCTTCCTCGACACCTGGGTGCCGCGCTTCGAAGCCGGCACCCGCAGCTACCTCACCATCGCCTTCGGCTGCACCGGCGGCCGCCACCGGTCGGTCTACCTGGCCGAACGTTTGGCCCGGCACTGCCGCGAACACGGCCGCGAAGGCGTACTCACCTTCCACCGCGAGCTTGAGTGATGGCGGTCGGCATCCTCCTCGTCAGCCATCCCGGGATCGCCGCCGCCGTGTTGGCCACGGCGCGGGGCCTCCTGGGCAGCCTGCCGCTGCCGGTCGAAGCCTTCGACGTCCCCCTCGACGCCGAACCCGACGAGCTCCTGGCCGCCGCCAGCGCCGCGATGCGCAAGGTGGACGGCGGCGACGGCGTGCTGCTGCTGACCGACCTCTACGGCGCCAGCCCGGCACGGCTGGCCGAAAAACTGGTACATCTGGGCACGCCGGCCCACCGCGTCAGCGGCCTGTGCCTGCCGATGCTGCTGCGGGTGCAGAATTATCCCGAGCAGGACCTGGAAGAACTCACGCGCACGGCCGCGGCCGGCGCCCGCAACGGAGTGGTGGTGGACGATGCTTGAGCGCGAACTGCAGGTGACCAACAAGCTGGGCCTGCACGCGCGTGCGGCGGCGAAGCTGGTGCAACTGCTGTCGGGCTACCAGTGCCAGGCCACCCTGCTCGGCCGCGGCCGGGAAGTGAACGCCAAATCCATCATGGGCGTGCTCCTGCTGGCCGCCGCGCCCGGCGCCACCCTGCTGATGCGGGTGGAAGGCGAGGACGAAGCCGAAGCCCTGGCCGCCGCCGCCGCGCTGTTCGAGCGCGGTTTCGACGAGGAAAGCTGATGCGGCGCCAGCTGCGCGGCGTCACCGCCTCGCGTGGCCTCGCCCTGGGGCGTACCCGGGTGCTGCATCCGCAGGCGCTGGTGGTCGAGGAAACCCGGATCGCCGCCCACCAGGTCGAAGCCGAACTGGCCCGCCTGCACGACGCCCTCGACGCCACCCGCGGTGAACTGCGCGCCCTGCGCGAGCGACTGCACGGCGCCCTGGCGCACGAGGTCGGCGAGTTCATCGACCTGCACGCGATGATCCTGGACGACCCGGAGCTGCTGCAGGGCCTGGACGACCTGGTGCGGACCGGCCGCTACGGGGCCGATTACGCGCTCAAGCTCCAGCGCGACCGCCTGGCCTCGGTGTTCGAGGGCATGGACGACGATTATTTCCGCAGCCGGCTCGAGGACCTCGACCACGTGGTCGGCCGCATCCACGCCGCCCTGCACCGCCGCGGCGACGACGCGGTCGAAGGCCTGGCCGGCGAGATACTGGTCTGCGAGACGGTGGCGCCGGCGGAACTTGCCGCCTGGCAGGCGCGCGGCGTGGTGGCGGTGGCGACGGCCACCGGCAGTCCGCTCTCGCACAGCGCGATCCTGGCCCGCAGCCTGCACCTGCCGCTGCTGGTGAACGTGGCCGAGCTGCTGGGCCACGTCAACGACGGCGACGCGCTGATGCTCGACGCCAGCCACGGCGAGCTGGTGCTTGAGCCCGGCCCGGACGACCTGGCCCGCTACCACGCCCGCCAGAACGAAATCAGCCGCCAGCGCGCCCAACTGGCGCGACTGCGCCGGCAGCCGACGCGCACGAAGGACGGCGTCGACATCCGCCTCTACGCCAACGCCGAGTCCCGCGAGGACGTGGCCGAGGCGCATGCGCTGGGCGCCGACGGCGTCGGCCTTTACCGCACCGAGTTCCTGTTCCTGCAGCGCAAGGAGCTGCCGACCGAGGAAGAGCAGTTCCTGGCCTACCGCGACCTGGTGCTGGGCATGGCCGGCCGGGTGGCGACGATCCGCACCCTGGACCTGGGCGCCGACAAGGCCGACCGCACCGGGCTGGCGCTGCGCAGCGAACCGAACCCGGCGCTGGGGCTGCGCGGTGTCCGCCTGTCGCTGGCGCACCCGGAGCTGTTCCTCACCCAGCTGCGGGCGATCCTGCGCGCCAGCGCCTACGGACCGGTGCGCATCCTGGTGCCGATGGTTAGCGGCCGCGAGGAGATGCAGCAGGTTTGCGACCTGCTCGACACGGCCCGCGTTTCCTTGCTCGACGAGGGGCGGCAGGTGGGACCGGTGGCCGAGCTGGGCGCGATGGTCGAAGTGCCGGCGGCTGCGCTGGGGCTGGGCGATATCGTGGACCTGGTGGATTTCGTGTCGGTGGGCACCAACGACCTGGTGCAGTACCTGCTGGCGACGGACCGCAACCACGAGTCGCTGGCCGAGCTGTATTCGCCGCGGCATCCGTCGGTGCTGCGGCTGCTGGCCGAGATCTTCTCCTTCGGCCGCCGCAACGGCATCCCGGTCGCGGTCTGCGGAGAGATGGCCGGCGAAGCGGCCAACGTGCCGCTGCTGCTGGCCCTGGGCCTGCGCGATTTCAGCCTGCACCCGTCAACGCTGCTGGAAGTGCGCAAGGCGGTGCGCGATGCCGACCACGCAAGCCTGCGTCGCCGCGCCACCACCCTCCTGCGCTGCCACGACCGCGCCGCCATCGACCGCTGGCTCCAGCGCTGCTGAACCCGACGGCTGCCGCCACCTGCCTGTAGGAGCGCCTTCAGGCGCGAATCTTTTGCTTTTGCCCTTGGCCTTTGGCCAAGCAGGGCGTCGGTTAGTGTTTCTTTCGCGGGTGGAGGCAGCGTGCAGTCGCCCCGGCCGACCATCGGAGACATGGATGTCGACGATGAGCCCCCATGGACGGGTTCACGGCGTGTCGGTCGGGGCAAAGGCGCGGCGCCTCCACCCGCGAACCCAACGAGTAGCGCTGTGCTTGGCCGAAGGCCAAGAGCAGGAGATTCGGGCCTGAAGGCGCTCCTACAGGGAGGCGGTTGCCGTCATAATGCCCGGGCCTGTTCCGGAGCTTGCCCATGGCCGACGCCGCGCACCACGACAAGACCGCCCGGCAGCTGAGGCTGCTGTCGGACGCGCTCGACTCGGGCCGCCTGGGCCCGGTGCGCCGCCTGGTGAACACGCTCTCGCCCGCCGAGATCGGCAACCTGCTCGAATCGCTGCCGCCGGCCAAGCGCAACATCGTCTGGGGCCTGGTCGATCCCGAGGATGACGGCGAGGTGCTCGTGCACGTCGGCGACGACGTCCGCGAAAGCCTGCTGGCCGAGATGGACACCGACGAGATCGTCGCGGCCGTCGAGGACCTCGACATCGACGACCTGGCCGAACTCGCCGAGGACCTGCCCGACACGGTCATCGAGGAAGTGCTCAAGTCGATGGACCGGGAGAACCGGGAGCGGCTCGAGCAGGTGCTGTCCTACGACGAGGACAGCGCCGGCCGCCTGATGAACCCGGACGTGATCACGGTGCGCACCGACGTCACCGTGGACGTGGTGCTGCG
The DNA here is from genome assembly GCA_963973175.1 of uncultured Arenimonas sp. Lineage (GTDB taxonomy): Bacteria > Pseudomonadota > Gammaproteobacteria > Xanthomonadales > Xanthomonadaceae > Arenimonas. The sequence goes on along the minus strand of CAXAYM010000015.1, from coordinate 1,795 downwards.
CTACCTGCGCCTGCGCGGCGAGATCCCGGAGCATACCGACCACCTGTTCGTCGTCAGCCGCCGGCACCAGTACCTTGGCCGCGTATCGGTGGCCTCGCTGTTGACCCACGACGCCAGCACGCCGATCAACGAACTCTTCGACGACGAACAGCCGGCCATCCAGGTCGATACGCCGGCGCACGAGGTCGCCAGCCAGTTCTCCGACCACGACTGGATCTCGGCGCCGGTGGTGGACAACAACAACATCCTGCTCGGCCGCATCACCATCGACGACGTCGTCGACATCATCCGCGACCACGCCGCGCACCAGGCGCTCAGCGCCGCCGGCCTGGACGAGGACGAGGACATGTTCAGCCCGGTGCCGCGCGCGGCGCGCCGGCGCGCCCTGTGGCTTGGCATCAACCTGCTCACGGCCTTCCTGGCGTCCTGGGTCATCGGCCGCTTCGAAGGCACGATCGAACGCCTGGTGGCCCTGGCGGTGCTGATGCCGATCGTGGCCAGCATGGGCGGCGTGGCCGGCACCCAGACGCTGACACTGATGGTGCGCGGCATGGCCCTGGGCCAGGTCGGCATGGGCAACGTGGGTGCGCTGCTCAACAAGGAAGTGATGGTCGGGCTGCTCAATGGCCTGGCCTGGGCGCTGGTGGTGGGCTGCGTGGCGGCGCTGTGGTTCGGCGACTGGCCGTTGGGCGGCGTGATCGCCGCGGCGATGGTGATCAACCTGGTCACCGCGGCGCTGGCCGGCGTGGGCGTTCCGCTGCTGCTGCGCCGGCTGCGCATCGACCCGGCGCTGGCCGGTGGCGTCGTGCTCACCACCGTCACCGACGTGATGGGCTTTTTCTCCTTCCTCGGCCTGGCGACGCTGGTCCTGCTGTAGGGCGGGACCTCAGCGTGCCGGCGGCTGCCGGCGTGCCGCCAGCTGGCGCTGCAGGTTACGACTGGTGGCGTCGCGCCAACCGGACTTCTCCGTTTCCTGCGCGGCCGCCACCGGCGGCAGTACCGTGACCGGCGCCGCGATCGGGCGGGCGCGGGCGAACCAGGCATCGGTGCGGTTGACGAGGCTGCTGTTGGCGATCACGTGCAGCGACAGCGTGTCGTCCCCGAAACCCTGAAGGCCCTGGTAGTCGCCGACGAACAGGCCATTGGCATTGGGTGCGAAACCCAGGTCGAAGGGCCCCGACAGCCGGTCCTCGGTCCAGTGCAGGCCGTCGCGCGTGCGCACCAACCAGTAGTCCGTCGGCAGGGTGCTCGCCCCGGTGTTGCTGCGCAGGTCGTAGTAGGTGATCGCGACAGTGCCGTCGGCCAGGACGAAGACGCTGGGCATGAAGGCCTGCACGTCGGTCGCCCGGTTGACTTGCTTCGGTTCGCTCCAGGTGTCACCGCCGTCGAGCGAGCGCGACCAGGCGATGCCGTCCCGCGCCCCGCCGCTGAAGCGGGCGTCCTGCCACACCACGTGCACGGCCCCGTCGGGCCCTACCGCGAACTGGGCCAGGATGGAGCCGTCGCGGATGTTGATGCCGTTCTCGGGATCGCTGGCACCGATGGACTGCAGCGGCGAGACGGTGACCGGCGCCGACCAGGTCTGGCCCTGGTTGGACGACCGCATCACCCGCACGGACGCGGCGGAACCGCCGCCCGGCGCCGGGTCGATCTGGGTGAAGAGGTTCAGCAGGCGGCCGTCGGGCAGGACCGCGATGACATTGCCGATGGTCTGGCTGTTGGTACCGGGGTCGAAGATCGCCCGCGCCGCTTCCCAGCTCAGGCCACCGTTGGTGCTGCGTGCGAACACGGCGGG
>CAXAYM010000014.1:0-15315 GCA_963973175.1 uncultured Arenimonas sp. | reverse complement strand
GGCGGGGCCGGCTCGACGGTGAAGAAGTCGCCGGCCGGCGCGGGTTCGTCACGGCCGTCCATGAGCCACAGGATCGCAAGGGCGGCCAGCAGGGCCGCCGACGCGGTGGCCGCCACGGGCTTCCACCAGCGGTCGAGCACGCCCTTGACCCGGTCCGGGTTGATCAGCGCCTCGGTGCGTTTGCCCGTGGCGATCTGGTTGAGCGCGCCCAGCATCTGCTGGGCATTGCGATAGCGGTTGTCCGGCGACTTGGCCATGGCCCGGTCGATGAAAGGCTGCCAGTGCCTTTTCTCCGCCGGCAGGCGCGGCACCGGGTCCTGGGCGTGCATCAAGGCCAGCGCCAGCGGATCGGCGGCCTGGAAAGGCAGGTGGCCGGTCAGCAGCTCGTAGGCCAGCACGCCGACGCTGTAGAGGTCGGCCCGGCCGTCCACCACTTCGCCACGGGCCTGTTCGGGGGCCATGTAGCCGCCGCTGCCGACGGCCAGGCCGGCGGTGGTGATGCGGGTGGAATCGCGCTTGCTCAGGGCAATGCCGAAGTCAGTGAGCAGGGGTCGGTCGGCGTTGTCGAACAGGACGTTCTCGGCCTTGACGTCGCGGTGCACGATGCCGCGCGCATGCGCGTACTCCAGCGCCGAGAGCAGGGAGCGCAGCACTTCGAGGGCGCGGTCTTCGTCCTGGGTGAAATCGCGCTGGCCCAGGTGGCCCTTGGCGAGGTAGGGCAGCACGTAATAAAGCAGGCCCTGGCGGGTGCGTCCGACCTCGTGGATGCCGACGATGCAGGGGTGTTCGAGCTTGGCGATGGTGCGGGCTTCGTGTTCGAAGCGCTGCTTGGAGATTTCGTCGGTCAGGGCGGCGGGCGACATGACCTTGATGGCGACCTGGCGGTCGAGGGATTCCTGCACGCCCAGGTAGACCTGGGACATGCCGCCCTTGCCGATCCGGCGCAGTACGCGATAGCCCGGGATCTCCGGCATGTAGCTGGAGAGCAGCGCAGTCAGCTCGTCAGGGGAAAGCTCTTCTTCCTGCTGCATGGCGCGGTCGGGTGGAGGCGGGGGGCGGGGCCCTCCAGCATACGGGAGCCAGCCGTTCAGGCAAGCGCCCGGGGGAAACGTGAACCGCTTCACAGTTTGCCGTCCTGTCCGGGGGACGGATATCCAACCCCGAGGGGCGGGGTCAGGTTCGTTTCCGGCGGACGTAGACCTGTTTGCGGACCCGGGCCACCACCTCGCCGGAGGCGTCGGTCACCGGCGTCTCGAACCAGCGCAGGACCTTTTCCCCGGTTTCGGCGGCGGCGCGGACTTCATCCACCACCGCGTCGTCCAGCCGGAACTCGGCGACGACCGTGCCTCGCCCGGGTTTTTCGAAGCGGATCTCGCCCGCCTGGTCCCAGACCATGTAACCGGGGCCCAACCGGCGCATCAGCAGGATCATCCAGAACGGATCGACCATCGCGAAGAGGCTGCCGCCGAAATGCGTGCCGACGTAGTTGCGGTTGTACCAGCGCTGGCGCAGTTCGACCCGGGCATGCCGGAAATCGTCGGCAACATGGGTGACCCGGATGCCGGCGAACAGGAACGGCGGCCAGACGCGGAACAGCAGGCGAAGTCGCGAAGCTTTCATCTCAGAACAACAGCGACGCCATCTTGCGCCGGTAGTTGCCCACCAGGTCTTCGTCCTCGACCACGCGGAAGGCATCGATCAGGGCCTTGCGCGGGAGCCCGTCCTCGAAGTTGCGGTCGATGCGCAGCATTTCCAGGAATTGCTCCAGTCCGGCCTGGCTGCGGCCCTCGACGATGTCGAGCGCGCCGAGCAGGTGCCGCGCCCGCAGGTCGGCCGGATCGGCGGCGATGGCCTGGCGCAGCACGTCGGCCGGCGGAGCGTCCTTGAGCAGGGCGGCGAAACCCAGGCGGGCGCGGCCGCGCAGCGCCCGGTCGTCCTGGGCCAGGTTGGCCGGCAGCTTGTCCAGCAGGCCCTGGGCTTCGGCCACCGCGCCGGTGCGCAGCAGCGCCAGGGCCAGGTCGAGCTTGAGTTCTTCATTGTCGGGCTCGGCCTGGGAGGCGGCGCGCAGGCGCACGACCTCCTCGTGCGGGTCGGCGGGCGCCGGGGCTTCGGCCTCGGCCGGCGCCTCGGCGTCGCGCGGCACCACGCCGTGGTGGCCCAGGAACTGGCGCAGCTGGCCCTCGGGCAGGGCGCCGGGGAAGCCGTCCACGATCTGGCCGTCCTTGACCAGCATCACTGTCGGCACCGACTTGATCTGGAAGTAGCCGGCGAGCTGCTGCTCCTTGTCCACGTCCACCTTGGCCAGCACGAAGCCGCCGTTGAACTCCGCCGCCAGCTTCTCCAGCACCGGCCCCAGGGTCTTGCAGGGACCGCACCAGGTCGCCCAGAAATCGACCAGGACGGGGACTTCCTTGGAGCGCAGCAGCACGTCCTGCTCAAACGTGGGCAGGCTGGCCTCGAAAACGTGGGGCGTGTCGGCAGTCATGTTTGATCCATCGCGGGTATCCGGACCCGAGATGGTGCCAGTTGTGCCGCGGATCAAGCCAATCGGTCAGGCCGGCTCGCTGCGCTGGAACCAGGCCAGGCCAAGTCCCGCCACCGCCACGGCCGCGACCACGCTGTAAGCGGCCACCTGCGGGGCGACTGCCGGGTCGCTCGCCAGGGTCTGCATCGGCAGCGACCAGGGGTACCAGGGGCCGAAGCGCCCGGACTGGCCGATCAGGAAGCCCATCACCGTCGCGCCCATGCCGACGCCCACGGCCACCGCGAAGCTGCGCCAGCGCAGTGCTATCCAGGTGTGCAGGGCAATCAGCAGCAGGCAGGCCGCGTAGATTTCGGCCAGGTCCCGGACCAGCACCCCCCAGGGCGGTCCGCCGAGCAGCCCGAAGGCCGGTTTCACCACCGACAGCACCATGCCGCCCAGCGGCAGCAGTATCAGCATCGCCAGCTGCGACAAGGCCACCAGCGCCGCCAGCGCCAGCAGGTGTTTCCACTGGTTGCCCTGGTGGTCCAGGCCGGCCAGCAGGGCTGCCTGCAGCGTCACCAGCAGCGGCAGCATCAGGAAGGCCCAGAGCACCAGCGTGGCCTGGACGAAGGAGGCCCAGGCCAAGTCCGGCGAAGGGGCCGCGCGGTTGGCCGGGAAGTTGGAAAAACTGATCTGCAGCACGTACACGCCCACCACCACCGCCGGCGCGACCAGGCACGTCCAGGCGGCGAGCGTACCGTGCAGTTTCAGGCGCTCGGCCGACAGGGCCCGCAGCAGGGCGCTCATGCCACGGCCTCCTGCCCGGCCGGCGCGGCGGTCAGTTCGAAGAACAGCGATTCCAGGGTCACCGGCTCAAGGCCCAGGTGCTGGATGCCGATGCCCTGCGCGACCAGGCGGCGGTTGATCTCGGCCACCGGCAGGCGCGGGACCAGTCGCAGCGCGTGGTTTTCGGCCAGGGCCGGGTCTTCGCCGGCTTCGACCAGCACCCGCATCGCCCGGGCCGGCGAGTCGCAGCGCAGCTTCAGCGCCGGGCGGGCGCGTTCGCGAAGCTCCGCCAGCGTGCCCTGGAAGCGCAGCCGGCCGCGGTCGAGCACGCCGACATGGGTGGCCAGTTGCTCCACCTCGCCCAGCAGGTGGCTCGACAGGAACAGGGTCAGGCCCTCCTGGGCCACCAGCTCGCGAAGGAAGCGGCGCAGTTCCAGGGTGCCCGCGGGATCGAGGCCGTTGCCCGGTTCGTCGAGCACCAGCAGCTTCGGGCGGGCCAGCAGGGCCAGGCCGATGCCCAGGCGCTGGCGCATGCCGAGCGAATATTCGCGGACCCGGCGGTGGGCGTCGCCGGCCAGGCCGATGCGCTCGAGCACCTCGTCCACGCGCGTCGGCGGCAGGCCCAGCAGCCGTCGCGTCACGTCCAGGTTGGCGCGACCATCGAGATGCGGGTAGAGCGAAGGGTGCTCGACCAGGGCACCGACCTCGGCCAGCACGCGGCGCCGGCCGGGCTGCAGGCGCTCGCCGAGCAGGTGCACCTCGCCGGCGTCCGGGCGCAGCAGGCCCAGCAGCAGGCGGATGGTCGTGGTCTTGCCGGCGCCGTTCGGCCCCAGGAAGCCGTAGATGCTGCCGGCCGGCACGGCCAGGTCGAGCCCGTGCACGCCCTGGCCGCCGCGGAAACGGCGCGTCAGCGCGCGGGTGGAGAGTGCGTGTTCCATGGCGGGACGGGGCGGTGGCGATGGCGGCAGTGTGCCCACCGCCTTAGCCTCCGACCCGTGCCATGGGTTGCCCAACCACGGTCATGCCATCGCCGCCTCAGTCCGGCGCGCGGACGACCTTGCCGTCCTTCATCACGAAGTCGACGTTCTTCACCACCGCGATGTCCTGCAGCGGATCACCGGGCATGGCGACGATGTCGGCGATGCTGCCGGGGGCAAGCCTGCCGAGGTCGTCGCGGCCCAGCACCGCGGCTGCGTGCACGGTGGCCGCACGCAGTGCCTCGGCGGGCGGCATGCCGGCTTCGACCATGTAGATGAACTCATCGGCGTTTTCGCCGTGCAGGCTGACGCCGCTGTCGGTGCCGAAGGCGATCTTCACGCCGGCCTTCCAGGCTTTGCCGAGCGTGCCCTGGATCTGCGGCCCGATGCGCGCCGCCTTGGGCCGCACGACCTCGGGGTAGTAGCCGTCCACCTTCGCCTTTTCGGCGACGAAGCGGCCGGCGGTGACGGTCGGCACGTACCAGGTGCCGTGTTTTTTCATCAATGCGAACAGCTCCTCGTCCATGTAGGTGCCGTGTTCGATGGTGTCGACGCCGCCGACGATCGCCCGGCGCATGCCTTCCTTGCCGTGGGCGTGCGCGGCCACGCGGTAGCCGTAATCGCGCGCGGCATCCACGACCGCCTTGACCTCGTCCACCGTGAACTGCGGCGCATCGCCGCTGCGGGCGTAGCTGAGCACGCCGCCGGTGGCGGTGATCTTGATCACGTCCGAGCCGTCCTTGTAGCGCTGGCGCACGGCCTGGCGGGCTTCGTCCGCGCTGTTGACCACGCCCTCGGCCGGGCCGGGCTCGCCCAGGGCGTCGGCCAGCAGGTGGCTGTAGCCATTGGTGGGGTCGGCGTGGCCGCCGGTGGTGGCGATGGACTTGCCGGCCGCGAAGATGCGCGGACCCTGCACCCAGCCCTGGTTGATTCCGTCACGCAGGGCCAGGCTGGTTTCGCCGCCAAGGTCGCGCACGGTCGTGAAGCCGGCATGCAGCGTGCGGCGTGCATATTCGACCGAGCGCAGCACGGTGAACTCGGGGTTGAGCCGAAAGCCTTCGGAATAGCGCTGCGGGCTCGATTCGCCGCCCAGGTGCACGTGCAGGTCGATCCAGCCGGGGCTGCAGGTGTGGCCGCGCAGGTCCACCACCGTCGCGTCCGCCGGCACCTCGAATCCCGGCCGGACCGCGCTGACCTTGCCCCCGTCGACCAGCACCGTGCGCTGGTCCAGGTTCCGGCCCGACCCGGGGTCGAACAACTGGCCGCACTGCAGGGCGAGGGTCTCGGCCCCGGCCAGGGCGGGCAGGGCAAGGGCAAGGGCCACGGCAAGGGCCCGCAACGGCATCGGCTGCATCGGTGGGTCTCCACGGGAGTCAGGCGGATGAAACCACATCCGGGACCGGACCAGAAGGCCCGTGGATTTGGTACGCTGGCCGCCTGTTTTTTCGCGTCCATCCCCATGTCCGAAACCATCGATCCCAGCGCCTACGACCCGAAGGCGGTGGAAACCGCCGCGCAGTCCCATTGGCAGGCCACGGGGGCCTTCCAGGTCACCGAGGACACCTCGCGTCCGAAGTTCTTCTGCCTGTCCATGCTGCCGTACCCGTCCGGGGCGCTGCACATGGGCCATGTGCGCAACTACACCATCGGCGACGTCATCAGCCGGCACCGGCGCATGAAGGGCTTCAACGTCCTGCAGCCGATGGGCTGGGATGCCTTCGGCCTGCCGGCCGAGAATGCCGCGATCAAGAACAAGACGGCACCCGCGAAGTGGACCTACCGGAACATCGAACACATGCGCGGCCAGCTCCAGCGCCTGGGCTTCGCCTACGACTGGACCCGCGAATTCGCCACCTGCACCCCCGACTACTACCGGTGGGAGCAGCTGATGTTCACCCGGCTGATGAAAAAGGGCCTGGTGTATCGCAAGAATTCGGTCGTCAACTGGGACCCGGTCGACCAGACCGTGCTGGCCAACGAGCAGGTGATCGACGGGCGCGGCTGGCGTTCCGGGGCGCTGGTGGAAAAGCGCGAGATCCCGCAGTGGTTCCTCAAGATCACCGACTACGCCCAGGAGCTGCTCGACGGCCTGGACGACCTGCCAGGCTGGCCGGACGCGGTAAAGACGATGCAGCGCAACTGGATCGGCCGCAGCGAGGGCCTGGAGATCGAGTTCGGGCTGGAAGTGATGACCGAGCCGCTCAAGGTCTTCACGACCCGTCCGGACACGCTGATGGGCGTGACCTACCTGGCCGTCGCCGCCGAACACCCGGTGGCGCTGTGGGCGGCCTCGGGCAACGCCGAGGTCAGGGCTTTCGTCGAAGAATGCCGCCGTGGCGGCGTCTCCGAAGCCGAGCTTGAAACCCAGGAAAAGAAGGGCGTTTTCACCGGCCTGTACGCCACCCATCCGGTGTCGGGCGAGCCGGTGCCGGTCTGGGTCGCCAACTTCGTGCTGATGGGCTACGGCACCGGCGCGGTGATGGCCGTGCCCGGCCACGACCAGCGCGACTTCGAGTTCGCGCACAAGTACGGCCTGCCCATCCGCCAGGTGATCGAGGTCGAAGGCGAAACCTACGACGCCGGCACCTGGCACGACTGGTACGCCGACAAGACCGACCCGCGCCTGCGCGTGGTCAACTCCGGCGAGATCGACGGCCTGGGTTACCAGGCGGCCTTCGACCGCATGGCCGACCACCTGGCCCAGCGAAAGCTCGGCAACCGTCGCGTCAATTTCCGCCTGCGTGACTGGGGTGTCAGCCGCCAGCGTTATTGGGGCTGCCCGATCCCGGTCATCCACTGCGGCAAGTGCGGCGCCATGCCGGTGCCGGAAGACCAGCTGCCGGTGAAGCTGCCCGAGGACGTCGAGTTCACCGGCGTCGCCTCGCCGATCAAGGCCGATCCCGAGTGGCGCAAGACCACCTGTCCGGGCTGCGGCGGCCCGGCCGAGCGCGAAACCGACACCTTCGACACCTTCATGGAGTCGAGCTGGTACTACGCGCGCTACACCTCGCCGGGTGCGCAGGACCTGGTGGACGAACGCGCCAACTACTGGCTGCCGGTCGACCAGTACATCGGTGGCATCGAACACGCGATCATGCACCTGCTGTACTTCCGTTTCTTCCACAAGCTCATGCGCGACGCCGGGCTGGTGGCGAGCGACGAGCCGGCCACCAACCTGCTGTGCCAGGGCATGGTGATCGCGGACACCTACTACCGGGACAACCCCGATGGGTCCAAGGACTGGATCAACCCGGCCGACGTCGACGTGAAGCGCGACGCCAAGGGCCACGCCACCGGTGCCGTGCTGCGGGCCGACGGCCAGCCCGTGCACATCGGCGGCACCGAGAAGATGTCGAAGTCCAAGAACAATGGCGTCGATCCGCAGACCATGGTCGACAGGTACGGTGCCGACACGGTGCGCCTGTTCTCGATGTTCGCGGCGCCGCCCGAACAGAGCCTGGAGTGGAACGAAGCGGGCGTCGAAGGCATGGCGCGTTTCCTTCGCCGGCTCTGGAGCCAGGTCCACAGGCACGTTGCGACCGGCCCGGCCGGCACACTCGACGTTGCGTCGATGGGCTCGGCCCAGCGCACGCTGCGCCGACAGCTGCATGAAACCATCCAGAAGGTCGGCGACGACTATGGGCGCCGCCACACCTTCAACACCGCGATCGCCGCGGTGATGGAACTGCTCAACGCCATCGCGAAGTTTGACGACGACTCCGCGCAGGGCAGGGCGCTGCGCCAGGAGTGCTTCGACGCCGTGGTGCTGCTGCTCAACCCGATCACGCCGCATACCTCGCACGCGCTGTGGCAGCTGCTGGGCCACCCGGAGGCGACGCTGGAGGACCAGCCGTTCCCCGAGGCCGATCCCGCCGCGCTGGTGCGCGACAGCGTGACGCTGGCCATCCAGGTCAACGGCAAGCTGCGTGGCACCCTGGACGTGTCGGCCAACGCCGGCAAGGAAACGGTCGAGGCGCTGGCCCTGGCCGAGCCCAACGTGCAAAAGTTCATCGAAGGCCTGTCCGTGCGCAAAGTCATCGTCGTGCCGGGCAAGATCGTCAATATCGTCGTGGGGTGACCGGATGTCCCGTCTGCTGATCGTGGTGTGCCTGGCCCTGCTGGCCGGCGGTTGTGGCTTCAAGCCGCGTTCGTCGCTGGCCGTGGCTTCCGCCCTGGGGCCGGTGGCGGTCAGCACGGTCGATCCCTACAGCCCGCTCGGCCAGGACCTGGCGGCGGCGCTTGAGCGCGCGGGGGCGGCGCCCGCGGTCGAAGGCCAGCCCGCCGCCACGCTGCAGGTGATGACCGAGCGCATGCGCACCCGGCCGCTTACCTATGCCAGTGGCGCCAGCGTGCGCGAATACCAGACGATGTACCGGGTGGAATTCCAGCTCACCGGCGCCGACGGCACGCTGCAGCTGCCGCGCCAGACGGTCGAGCTCACCCGCGAATACACCTACGATGCCGTGGGCTCGATCGGCACGCCGGCCGAAGAGCGCCTGCTGCAGGAAGAACTGCGCCGGGACATGGTGGCCGCGATCCTGCGCCGCCTGGACGCCGCGCTGCGCGCCGACTGATGGAGCTGCGCCCGGCCCAGTTCGCGCGCCAGCTGGCTGCCGAACCGCTGCGCCCGGTCTATCTGGTCGCCGGCGCCGAGCCGCTGCTCGTGCAGGAGGCCGCCGACGCCGTGCGGGCGCGGGCGCGCGAACAGGGCTTCGGCGAACGCGAGGTCTTCGACGTCGATTCGGACTTCGACTGGAACCGCCTCAGCCAGGGAATGGCCTCGATGAGCCTGTTCTCGAGCCAGCGATTGTTCGAACTGCGCATGCCCACCGGCCGGCCGGGCAAGGAAGGCGGCGAGGCCCTGCGCGAATACTGCGAAAACCCGCCGCCGGACACCGTGTTGCTGGTGACCTCGCAGGAGTGGAGCAAGAAGCACGCCGGCAAGTGGAGCGAAGCCATCGCGAAGGCGGGACACCTGGTGGTGTTCTGGCCGCTCAAGTCGCATGAACTCGGCGACTGGCTGCAGCAGCGACTGCGCAGCCGCGGCCTGGTCGCGACCCCGGATGCGGTGCAGCGCCTGGCCGACCGGGTCGAGGGCAACCTGCTGGCGGCGGCCCAGGAAGTGGACAAACTGGCCCTGCTGGCCGGCGGCAGCCGCGAAGCGATCGACGCCGGACAGATGGAAAAGCTGGTCGCGGATTCCTCGCGTTTTGATGTCTTCACCCTGGTGGACGCCGCCCTCGCCGGGGAAACCGCCCGTGCCGTGCGCATGCTGGCCGCCCTGCGCGCCGAGGGCGAACAGGTCGCCGGGCTGATGCCGATGGTGGCGAGGGAAGTGCTGGGCCTGTGCGCGCTGGCGCGCGCCAGCGAAGGCGGGCGGCTGGCGCAGGCCATGCGCGACGCCCATGTCTGGCAGAACAAGCAGGCCGCGTACCGGCGTGCAATCGAACGCCACCCCACCTCGCGCTGGGAAAGCTTCGTGGCCCAATGCGGCCGCATCGACCGCAGCGCCAAGGGCCGCGGCGACGGCGACCCCTGGCTGCAGCTCGAGCGCCTGCTGGTCGCCGTATCCGACGGTCGCGGCCGCGGCCTGCTGGCTTCGTGAGCCTGCGCGTGCTCTACGGGGGCACCTTCGATCCGGTGCACGCCGGCCACCTGGCCGTTGCGCGCGCCGCCCGCGACCGCCTGGGTGCCTCCGTGCGCCTGGTCCCGGCGGCCGTGCCGCCGCATCGCGGCCCCACGGCCGCCAGTGCGACCGACCGTGCCGACCTGCTGGCGCTGGCGATCGGTGACGAACCCGGCCTGGGCGTGGACACGCGGGAGCTGCGCCGCGACGGCCCGTCGTTCACCGTCGACACCCTCCGCGAGGTTCGCAGCGACATGGGCCCGCGGGCACCACTGGCCTGGCTGGTCGGCGCCGATGCCTTCCGCGGGCTGGCCGGCTGGGACCGCTGGCAGGCGCTGTTCGACCTGGCCCATTTTGTCGTGGCGGTGCGGCCCGGGCACGACCCGGATGATCTGCCGGAGGAACTGGCCAGCGCCTGCCGCGGGCGCTGGACGGACGAGGGCGCCGAACTGTCGGAGTCACCGGCCGGCCGGCTGTTCAGGCTGGAGCTCGAGCCTCATCCGGCCGCCTCGAGCGAGCTGCGCCGGCGCCTGGCGGCCGGCGAGGACCCGGGCGACTGGCTGCCACCGGCGGTCGCGGCTGAAATCGCCCGCCGCGGCCTGTACCGGGCGGCTTAAGGTCGGCGGGCGTATAATCCGCACCCGAATTCATCCCAAGAGCTGCCCTTGACCACCCAAGCCCACGTCATCAAGACCCGGATGCCCGACCCGGCCCCGTCGCCGGAAGCCCTCCTCAAGCAGGTGCATGCCGCGCTGGAGGAGATGAAGGCCAAGGACGCCGTCGAGATCGACGTGCGCGGCAAGACCAGCATCGCCGACTACCTGGTGGTCGCCTCCGGCACCTCCACCCGCCACGTGAAGTCGGTCGCCGACGAGGTGGTCAAGTTCTCGAAGAAGTGCGGCGTCATGCCCCTGGGCGTGGAAGGCGAGCGCGAGGCCGAGTGGGTCCTGGTGGACCTGGGCGACGTCATCGTGCACGTCATGCTGCCGCGCGTGCGCGAGTTCTACGCGCTCGAGCGCCTCTGGACCGTCGGCGACCAGCCGCCCGAGGAGTCGCCGGAAGCCTGATGAAGGCCCGGTTGATCGCGGTCGGCGAGAATCCGCCCGGCTGGGTGGCGGAAGGATTCGGGGAGTACCAGAAGCGGCTGTCGCACTGGCTGCCGCTGGACATGGTCGAAGTGGCGCCCGGCCTGCGCGGCAAGGGCAGGGATGCCGCCCGCGCCAGGGCCGACGAAGGCGGGCGCGTGCAGGCCGCGATCCCACGCAACGCCTGGGTCGTCGCGCTTGACGGCCGCGGCAAGCCCCACACGTCCGAAGACCTGGCCCGGCGGCTGGAAAGCTGGCGCCAGCAGGGCCGCGACCTGGCCTTCCTGATCGGTGGTCCCGAAGGCCACGCGCCCGATGTGCTGGCGGCGGCCGATGAACGCTGGTCGCTCGGACCGCTGACCCTGCCGCACATGCTGGTGCGGCTGGTGCTGGCCGAACAGCTGTACCGCGCCTGCAGCCTGCTCGCCAACCATCCCTACCACCGGGCCTGACCGGCTATCCTTGGGCGATGCTCCATCTCGCCTCGAAATCACCCCGCCGTCGCGACCTGCTGGCCCAGCTGGGCCTGGAGTTCGGCCTGCTCGACGTGGATGTCCCCGAGCAGCGCGAACCCGGCGAACCGCCGGCCGCCTACGTCAGCCGCGTCGCCCGCGAAAAAGCCGGGGCCGGCCTGCTGCAGGTCGTCGGCAGCCCGGGCGCCGTGGTGCTGGGCGCCGACACCGAGGTCGTGCTCGACGACGAGGTGTTCGGCAAACCGGCCGACGCCGGCGATGCCGCCCGCATGCTGCGCCGCCTGTCCGGCCGCGTGCATGAGTGCATTTCCAGCGTCTGGGTGCTCAGCGCGGGCCGCGAGCAGCACGCCAGCTGTACCAGCGAGGTGCGCTTCGAGAAGCTCACCGATGCCCGCATCGAGGCCTACATCGCCACCGGCGAATGTTTCGGCAAGGCCGGCGCCTATGCCATCCAGGGCCGCGCCGCGGCCTTCGTGGCCCATCTTTCAGGCAGCCATTCCGGCGTGATGGGCCTGCCCCTGCATGAAACCGCGCGGCTGCTGCGCGATTTCGGCCTCATGGACTGAGGAGCGACCCGTGTCGGAAGAAATCCTGGTCAACGTCACCCCGCGCGAAACCCGCGTGGCCGTGGTCGAGAACGGCATGCTCCAGGAACTGCACATCGAGCGCGCCTCGCGCCGCGGCGTGGTCGGCAACATCTACAAGGGCCGCGTGCAGCGGGTGATGCCCGGGATGCAGGCAGCCTTTGTCGAGATCGGCCTCGAGCGCGCCGCCTTCCTGCATGCCTCCGACATCCTGCGGATCCCGGCCACGCCCAGCGGCGAAGGCGAGGGTGAGGTGCTGGCGCCGTCGCCGCCGCCGGTGATCACCTCCCTGGTGCACGAGGGCCAGGAAATCGTCGTGCAGGTGGTCAAGGACCCGATCGGCAGCAAGGGCGCGCGCCTGACCACCCAGGTGTCCATTCCCTCGCGTTACCTGGTGTTCCTGCCGCATTCGCGGGTGTTGGGCGTGTCGGCGCGCATCGAGGACGAGGCCGAGCGCGCCCGGCTCAAGGCCGTGGTCGGTGAACTGGCCAACGGCAGTGGCCAGGGTTACATCGTGCGCACCAATGCCGAGGGCCAGCCCGACGAGGCGCTGGCCGAGGACGTGGCCTACCTGCGCAAGGCCTGGGACGTGATCCGCGAGGCCAGCGCCAGCAGCAAGGTCGGCCAGCGCATCTACGAAGACCTGGCGTTGCCGCTGCGTGCGGTGCGCGACCTGATGCGCAAGAACGTCGACACCGTGCGCGTGGATTCGCGCGAAGCCTACGACCGGCTCAATGCCTTCGCCCACCAGTTCATGCCCGAACTGGCCGCGCGCATCGAACACTACGCCGGCGAACGCCCGATCTTCGACCTCTACGGCGTCGAGGATGAAATCCAGCGTGCGCTGCAGAAGGAGGTGCCGCTCAAGTCAGGCGGCTACCTGGTGATCGACCAGACCGAGGCCATGGCCACGATCGACGTCAACACCGGCTCCTTCCTCGGCCAGCGCAACCTCGAGGAAACCGTCTACCGCACCAACCTCGAAGCCGCGCAGGCGGTCGCCCGGCAGCTGCGCCTGCGCAACCTGGGCGGCATCATCATCATCGACTTCATCGACATGACCGATGACGAGCACAAGCGCCAGGTACTGCGCACGCTCGAGAAGGGCCTGGCGCACGACCACGCCCGCACCTCCTTCCACGAGTTCTCGCCGCTGGGCCTGGTGGAGATGACGCGCAAGCGAACCACCGACAGCCTGGAGCGCCAGCTGTGCGAGCCCTGCCACGAATGCAACGGCCGCGGCACGCTCAAGACCGGCGAAACCCTCATCTACGAGATCTTCCGCGAGATCACCCGTGCCGTGCGCCAGTTCGAGGCGCAGCAGCTGCTGGTGATCGCCTCCCCCAAGGTGGTCAACAAGATCACCGAAGAAGAGTCGGCCGCCGTCGCCGAGCTCGAGGAATTCCTGGGCAAGTCCATCCGTTTCCAGGCCGACGAGCAGTACGCTCAGGAACAATACGACGTGGTCCTGCTCTAAGACGGCATGACCAGCCCGCTGCGCCGCCGCTTCCGCCATGCCCGCCGCGTGCTGGGCTACGGTTTCCTGGTCCTGCTGATCCTGCTGGCGACCGGCGTCGGTGCGCTCAACCAGCTGCTGCCGCTGGTCGAGCGACACCCGGACAAGGTGGCCGGCTGGCTGTCCGACCGGCTGGGCGAACCGGTGGCCTTCGAAAGCGCGCGCGGCGAATGGACGCGCAAGGGACCACGGTTCACCTTCGGCGGCCTGCGCATCGGTGAAGGCGATCGCCAGCTCGAGGTCGGCCACGCCGAGCTGCTGGTCGCGGTGTATTCCGGCCTCCTGCCCGGCGAGCCGCTGACGGCGCTGAAGGTCCGCGACCTGTCCCTGGTGCTTGAACAGGGGCAGGACCGCCGCTGGCGCCTGGCCGGCCTGCCGTTCGAACCCAAGCCGGGCGTCGATCCGCTCGACACGCTTGAAGCCCTGGGTGAATTGCAGGTCGAGCGCGCCCGCCTGCAGGTGCGCTCGCCGGTGCTGCGCGCACCGCTGTCGATGGCCCGCGTGGACCTGCGCCTGCGCGTCGACGGTGAAACCGTGGTCGCCGGCCTGCGGGCCTGGGCCGACCCCGCGTCGCCACCGCTGTCGGCCGTGGCGGACCTGCATCGGGACGATTGGTCCGGCGAGCTCTGGGCCGGGGGTGACCGGCTGGTGCTGCAGGCCTGGTCGGCGCTGATGGCCGACACCGGCCTGGTGCTCGCCGGCCAGGGCAAGCTCGACCTCTGGGCCCGCATCGACAACCGGCGGGTGATGGACGTGCGCAGCCGCGCGGAGTTTTCGCCGCTCGCGGTGGGTGCACGCCAGCCCTGGCTGCCGGGCCAGGAGGGGCGCCTGGCCTCGCCGCCGGTGGCCTATGAGCGGGCCAGCCTGCTGGCGCGCTGGCAGGCCGACGAGGACGGTGCCTGGCAGATGCACGCGCCGGGGCTGCAGCTGCACGAGCCCGGCGGGCACGTGGTGCGCCGCCTGGACGGGCTGTGGCTGGCCGGCGGCGACCAGTACGCGCTGTGGGCCCCCCGGCTGGACCTGGTACCCGTGCGCCAGTGGGCCAGCCTGAGCGGGCGGGTGCCCGACGGCCTGCGCCAGTGGCTGCACCGGGCCGCCCCCGAGGGCGAATTGCGCCAGGTGCGCGCCCAGGGCCGCGAGGGCGCCTGGCGGGCCTCGGCCGAACTGGCCGGCATCGGCTGGCAGCCCAATGGCGGTCGTCCCGGACTCCAGGCGCTGTCCGGCCACGTCGCGCTGGACCAGGCCGGCGGAGTGCTGCAACTCACCCCAGGCACTGCCAGCTTCCAGTGGCCCGAACGTTTCCGTGAACCCTTGGAGTTCCAGCTCGCCGGCACCCTGGGCTGGTGGCGCGAGGGCGAGGGCTGGACCCTGGGCGCCAGTCGCCTGTCGGTGCGTGGGCCGGACTACGGAACCCGGCTGCGCGCCGAGCTGGCCTTCCAGGGCGATGGCAGCCGCCCGCGCCTCGACCTCGCCGCCGTGGTCGATACCGCGCCGGTCACCGCCGCGGGCAAGTTCTGGGTGCTGGAGAAGATGCCCGACAAGACCATCGAGTGGCTCGACAAGGCCCTGCTCGAAGGCGAGGTGCGCGAGGGCCGCATCAGCCTGGCGGGTGATCTCGACCACTGGCCCTTCCGCGAGGGCGAAGGGCGTTTTGATGCCCGCGCCCACGTCGCCGGTGCCCGCGTGCATTTCAGCGATGAGTGGCCGGACGCCGAAGCCATGGAAGTCGCTGTTGCCTTCGACGGCATCGGCATGACGCTCGACGGCCAGGCGGCGATCGCCGACAACCCGGTGGATCGCCTGG